>CAMLKS010000440.1 GCA_946480675.1 uncultured Bacteroidota bacterium | reverse complement strand
TCCCGGGCAGATGGTTGTATCACCCAATGCTACTGTTGGAGGCCATATGTATATAGGTACGCTATAGAAATAGTATAGCATAATACCGGGCGGTTTACAGGTCGAATCTTTAGTTGTTACCACGAAAGTACGTGGTCCTACATCTTTGCTGCCGGGTGTCCATGTCACGCATCCCTTAATAGTATCGCCCAATTGGCCGGTATATGTTACAGTAGCCCCGGGTATAGATACATTATGGTTATCTTCTACAATTAATACTGCATCTGTATCGCCTGAAGCTATTTCGTAACAAAAATTGAGTGGCTGATCAATACATCCGTACAAGGTATTGCTTGTATAACTACCATTTGTAACACTTGCGGGGTCAATTTTAAAATCAGGTGGAGTAGTTGAACAGTTTAATACCTGAACTTGTACGTCGCGCATAATGTACCCGACTAATTGTCCCTTTCTGTATTCCCTCACCCTTGTAGTTATAGTATATGCACCGATAGCAGAAGCTGTAAAATTCATTTGTCCGCTGGCAGGGTTAATAACGAAGGTATTGTTTGTTTGCAGTGGATTATTGAAGACATTATATGGCGGAGTAGCCGTAGCAAATAAAGCCGCTGTGGGTGCAGTAGCACAAGATACAGGTGGTATTACTTCCAGCGGGTTTACCATATCTGTTACTAACGAGTCACCATTAAAATCTATAGCACCGTTGTTGTAAGAATATGGTTGATTAACGCATAGATATGGTATTGGCTTTAATGAGAAATACGGAGAAGAGTTATCATCTGTTACTCTATTGTCAAAAACAGTTTCTATATAGAACCATAAATTAGTACCTCCAGCCAGATTGTCACTTGCATTTCTGTTGCCAATAAATGTTGAGAACTTCCACAATGTATGACCAGTTAAGGTAATTATTTTTGAATACCAATATTCTTCATACCCTGGCAGGGTTGAAGTAGGATCTACGCAGCGCGTAGGATATTCAGAACACCCGGCAGATACTTGCACGCGTTTGCTGGGACCGTATGCTGCTACCGTGTCGAAATCAACAGAGCTAACCGCCCCCGTTATCATGTCTGTTATGCACAATGGCTGTACAGTAGGCGCGCCAGGGCCTCTACAATCTCTGTAAAACTTAAAAATGATCCGGTAAGTTGAATCACTAACGTGTTGATAAATGATTTCACCTCCGGCAGCGTGGTTCGCCCTCAGGGTATTCACGCTGCATAGCAGTGGAATAAGTAAAAGTGTTGCTAATAATGGTTTGAGTTTCATACAGCGTTATTTTATGGCAAATAATAACAGTAACAATTATATACTGATATGTATAATTGTTGCCTATATAATATAAGACATAGCTGCATTTTACAGTGTTGGGTATTTACATGTATTTATTTTTTAAACTATCTGTTTAAGTTTTGCCGAATACTATTGCTTATCTGCAAAGGTTATTGCAAATAAAAAAGCCGCTGATTTTAATTCAGCGGCTTTAATGTATAATTGTTGTTGTTATTTACCTTATCAAGGTTACGTTACCTTGTTTTGTAAACTTACGGCCACTTGCTGTGGTGCCTTCTACTACATAAATGTAAACACCCATTGGCTGTGGTTCATTTTTAAATTGACCATTCCAACCTTGGTTTATATCTGAAGTTTCAAACACTTTGGCACCCCAACGGTTGAATATTGTAAAGCTCTTAAGTGACGCATCACCACGACGTAATACTTTAAATTCAGCATTAGGATTAGAGCCCGGGCTAAATGCGTTTGGCAGTGAAATGATGCTTTCAGCGTCAACAATCACATTTATAGAATCGGTAGCTGTACAACCTGCTTCTGTTGTTGCTGTAACAAAGTAGCGTGTATTGACCTGTGGTTGTGCCATCGGGTTTGAAATAGTCGTTTTGCTAAGACCCACAGGTGGGAACCAGCTATAGTAAGCAGCATTGCCTTCTGGATCCATTTGATATGATTCGCCAGGATAAATTGTTATTGAATCGGGCAGGAATACTGTGGCTTTAGGATGCACTGTTACCTTTACGTATCCTGTGTCATTACAACTATTGGTATCTATAGCAGTCACCATATATGTTTGCGTTGAGGTAGGAGATACTACCGGATCATAACTCCTGTTATCGGATATACCAAAATCAGGATGCCAACGGAAACTGCTGAGGCCATTACCTGTCATATGTATGGTTGCAGATGCACCCGGACATAATGAGGTATCACCTGTTGCTTGCATGAAATCAGAAGGGAAAACAGTTAAGGTTACATCATCATTATCGGTACAACCTGCCGACGTGCTGGCTGTTAATGTGAGAGTTGTGGTTTCTTTAGCAAAGAATATCGGGCTAAGAATATTCGGATTATCTAAAGAAGCGCCCGGTGTCCATTGCAGCGTAAATGGATAGTTGGAAGGATTAACAACTCCTGTCATTTTCATCGTGTCTCCCGAACACATACTGGCATCTGCATCAACAGTTACAACAGGAAGCGGTTGCA
>CAMLKS010000439.1 GCA_946480675.1 uncultured Bacteroidota bacterium | reverse complement strand
GCTATGTTATACACATAGCGCGCGCGGGTTTCAGGCCGCCATGCACTTCCATCCCATTTGTCATGAACAGCTTCAGAAAGATTGCCGCCCGTGTAATGATAGGTGGCATGATAGGCTTTGAAAAGGGGGCCAAATGTTACACTGGGCGCCTCAGTCATTTGTTCTGTAATACCATTTGCGCCATAGGTATAAGTAGTACGGTTAGCTATCACCCATATATTATTTAACTCGTCTTTTTGATAGGTACTCTTTTGGATAGTATTACCGGCAGCATCATAAGCCGTTACATACATCTCATCATGGTCGTAAGAGGCACGTACGATTTTAAATAGCATTTGGGTATCTATACGCCATTGGTCATCGTACTTCAATACCTGCTGCAAGACCAGTTCACATCCGGTTGTTTTATAGGCATACAGATCCAGGCTGTCATACTTTAGCCCGCCTGTATACATCAGCTCCATTCCGCCGCCTGTGTTGTTGTTACCTGCAGCATACTTTACTACGGCGGTATCTGTACCCTGCATACCCGTACCATCAAAAAGGGAGAAATGCCGGCCTACTACACGCTGCAACGGTTGCGCCTGTACAGCATGCACCAGTAAGAAAAGAGCAAGTGTGAATAAAGATTTAAGGTTCATGATATGGGATGTTATTGTGACATGAATATAAACTATTAAAAGCTATATGTAAAATGCCATAAAATATATAACAACATCACCATTGGCAAAATACCTACCGCACTATTACATGCTGCCAAAAAAACGCCCCCTGGAAAGGAGGCGCACGCTGTACTTGTTTATTATATGAAACTTTTCAGGAAAAATTGTTGTTACAAACAGCGCAGCAGGTTATGGCGCCCGCTACGCTGTTGCTATCTGTCTATGGCCGCTTTTTGTTATCGTGTTATTACAAACTGTGCATGCTGCACATCGCTACCGCTACGGATGGTTACAATATAGTTACCCGCCTGCAGGTCGGTAGTGCTTATCATGCGGCTGTTACTGCCCTTCTCTTCCCACTGGCGCAGCAGCGCACCCATGGCGTTGTATATGCTTACGGTATAGGGCTGCTGCCTTTCCATCTTCACATCTATATTCACAAAGCTGCCCGCAGGATTGGGGTACAAGTGGATGCCCGCAATATTGCTGCCCGGCTTCCTGTCTATCCCTGCTGTTATATCGTACCAGAATTTCTGGTCTGTAGCGCCGTCTTTATCCGTCCAGCTTGCGGTGGCTACATCCCACACTTTGCTGACACGCCTGGTTATATAATCCATGCTGGTATAGCTGGTATACATACGGATGCTATCGGGTAACACCACACCACCGTTTGTCCAGCGGATGGTATAGGTAGTATCTACCCTGTCCATCGCATCGTGCAGGTAGCGGTGGGCCGTACTGGGGTATATATTGCCGGTAAAATCTGCATACAGTATCGTATCGCTTACCAGCCTGTTGGCACCATCATATACATACTTATACTTCGCCACAAGTTGCCAGCCGCTGCTGCCTATGCTATAATAGTCGGTAAGGGTCAGTTTATTCAAGGTGTTATATGTATTGGCCTGCAGGCTCATATCCAGATAGGCCGATGTGCCTACATCCCATAGCTGCTCCCGTACCGTGTCGTTATTGTTATTGGCATCGTATGTATAGGCATAACGTGTCTGTTTTACCCATGCACCGCCCGCTACATCCCATACTTCATGTTCGGTAGAAGAAAGGTTGATACCTGTATAGTTATATGTATTACGGGCATTATTGGTGAGCACGCCGGTTACCGGGTCGGCATACTGTGTGGTAACGATCATGCTGCCCGTAAGGCTGTATACCGTAGCAGTGTATAGCTGCGGCATCCAGGTACCGGCCACGTTATTCCAGCTATACATATACCTTGCCGTATCGCGGCCGCCACCATCGTAGCGGTATACATCCATATTGCTGTTTACCAGTGTGCCGCCCGTGTTATACATCTGCAGCGATGTATCCAAAAGGCCCGCAGCATTATAATGCCTGCTGCTCTGATATTGATAGGTGTAGCCCGAACCGTTATGGCTGTAGCGCCTCAGCGTGTCAAACTTCAGCGTACCCGCTTCATATTCTGTAGCGCCGCCTCCATTGCCATTACCCCAGGCATATTTCAGTTGCACTGTATCGATGACCTGCCAGGTGCTGCCGTTATGAAAGGTGTGATGCGTGCCTACCAGCCGCGGAACAATCTGCGCCTTCGTGCCAAGGGCCGATGCCAGCAATAGGGAAGAGAATAAAAGTGTAGTTTTCAATTTCATAAAGAATAGTTGTGTTTTATCCGTTTGAATATAACAGCAATTTATATGCCGCACCTTAAACAAAACCCTCCATCCTGCTGCATTATGACAGAATACAGACACAACTATTACTTTATTTAATCTGCAATTAAAAAAAGGCAGCACCCTTATAGGTACTGCCTGTGTAGGTATCATTTAGTATAGGCTACCGTGCCACCACAAATTGCTGCGATTG
>CAMLKS010000438.1 GCA_946480675.1 uncultured Bacteroidota bacterium | reverse complement strand
TATAGTTTTTAACCCAAGCATAAAAAAGATAATACCATGCAAAAGTTGAGCAATAAGAAAGTAGCCGTATTGGTGACAGATGGTTTTGAACAATCAGAATTTGAAAAACCTATTGAGGCATTGAAGGCCGCAGGTGCGCAGGTAGATGTAGTATCGCTGAAAAACGGGAAAGTAAAGGGCTGGAAACATACTGACTGGGGCGATGCATTTAGTGTAGATAAAACAGTAGATAGCGTGACCAGTGAGCAATATGATGGACTGGTGCTGCCCGGTGGTGTAATGAACCCTGATAAGCTGCGCATGAACCAGGATGCTGTAACCTTTGTAAAAGGATTTTGTGACGAGCAAAAGCCCATTGCTGCCATTTGCCATGGGCCGTGGACACTAATAGAAACAGGCTATGTAAAAGGCAAAAAGATGACATCTTACCCTTCCATCAAAACAGACCTGTTAAATGCGGGTGCTGAATGGGCAGATGAAGAAGTGATAGTAGATAACGGATTGGTAACAAGCCGCAACCCGAATGATTTACCTGCATTTTGTAATAAGATGGTAGAAGAGATAGCAGAAGGAAGCCATGCGGGCCGATAAAAATGTATGAAGGGAGCGAAAGCTCCCTTCATTGTTAATACTGAATAGTTAGTTCTTGCCTGGGTATATCCTTTACGCCTAATGATATTTTTTCTGTTTCTTCTATAAGTATCACAAGCCTGGCCTGATGATGTTTGAAGGTTGCATTTTTGAAGTAGGCATGTGCACAGAAACGTTGCCCGTTTTTCTTTTTGTGATTATATATGCCCCCGTCTAATATGGTTGCATTAACCGGGTGCTCAATATCAGGTGTGCAATAGAAAGTGCCTGCATCTCCGTTCATAAACTCTGTTTTGCTGAATTCAAACAGTTCGACAGCGGCATTATTTACACTAAGGCACTGCCCATTTACAGGATCGACTAGCAGCATTGGAAATGCAGACTCTTCAAAAAATATGTTATAGTCTTCCATCTGCGCCTGGGCATTATATAGCACTACATCATGAATCTCTTCTGAATTGTTCTTTCTGAATATTGATACGATATCAGGAAATATCTCCAGTCGCGGAAATATAAATTTCTTCATGCGATTGGAATCGAATTTATACCCTTCACCCAAAAGCTGTGAAAAGAACGAACGGATGGGCTCCATCAGATTATAAGTGATGAGCCCTAGCATATAACCTTCGAGCAAGGAGCAGAAAATAATACTATTGATGTTTGACAGGTACTCAAGGTTGATGCAGAAGCAGATTGCCGTATAGATAAAAAACATGTAGATTGATTTTCCCCCGGTTCTCATAATAGGTAAGTTTGAATTTGGTTAAAAAAATGGTGTGTTGATCAAAGGTTTTTAGATATTTTATTGAATAGCCTCTCGGGGTCGAAAGGTTTTGTTATAAAGTCATTCATGCCAGCATTGATAGCCATTTCTTTTGCTTCATCAGATACATCTGCAGAGAAAGCAATAATAGGTACGTCCTTATTTGTTTTGCGTATGGCTTTTGTCGTTTCGAAGCCATCCATGCCCGGCATGTGCAGATCCATTAATATAATATCATAGGTGTTCTGTAAGGTTTTTTCCAATGCAATAAAGCCATCTTCTGCTATGTCCAGTGTTACATTCTTATCCTGAAATACGCGTTTGGCAACAAGTACATTTAATGCATTGTCTTCTACTAATAGAATACGCAGCCCACGTAAGTCTGTCGGGTAGTTCACTTTTACAGGATATGTATTGCCCGATTTTTCGAATGTTAGAAAACATTGAAAAGAACTTCCCTTGCCAAAAGAACTATCTACTTCTATATGGGAGTGCATGAGTGATAATATATGTTTGCTAACATATAGACCCAAACCCATACCATCGTGCTGGCGGGTGATATCATTACTCAGATGACTGAAGGCATCGAAAATATACGGAAGGCTTTTAGGGAGAATACCCGCTCCGCTATCTTTAATAATAAACAGTACACTTACAGTATTCTCTGTTTCCGTTACTTTTTTAATACTTACCGTAACGCTACCCTGCATTGTAAATTTGATAGCGTTGCTGACCAGGTTGTTGAGTACAAGGGCCAGTTTAGCGGCATCACTAATAATGGGTGTGGTTAACGTGGTATCGAAATCGAGTTGCAACGAAATATTCTTGCGTTGTGCTGTTAATATTGAAAGATTACAAACATTGTGGCATAAGCTCTTTAAGTCTGTAGGTTTATTATGTAATACCAGGCTGCCTTTTTCTATATTGTTATAGAGGAGTATGTTATCTAATACGCGGATAAGGGTTTGTGAAGACTCGTTCAGCAATTTTACATCAAGCTGCACATCTTCCGGTAAATCTTTCTTAGTAAGGTGAGCGCCTATACCAACTATAGTATTGACCGGTGTACGTATTTCATGACTAATAATGGAAAGAAATTGCGACTTCTCCTTTATCGTAGTTTCCTTTCTTTCAGGTATTAATGGTTTAACAATGCCTTCGTAATATAGATT
>CAMLKS010000437.1 GCA_946480675.1 uncultured Bacteroidota bacterium | reverse complement strand
TAAAAAATAGCAATGAGATAAAGGCATAAGGTACGTGTGAAAAGCTTACCTTTGCGCGTCGAAAAGCCCGTCCCCTTTTTTTATTAATTGAAGTAATGGCTATACTCATTTTCTTTGTAGCGCATTGGTATTTGTCGCTCTTTGCCCAAACATTTTTTCAGCACCGTTATGCTGCCCATGGCTCTTTTACCATGAGCAAGGGTTGGGAACGTTTCTGGTTCATTTTCACGTTCATCATGCAGGGTTCTTCTTACCTCAGCACCCGCACGTATGCACTGATGCACCGTATGCACCACGCCTTTGCCGATACGGAAAAAGACCCGCATTCGCCGAAGTATCACAAGAATGTTTTTACAATGATGTGGCATACCAAAAAGGTATATACCAGCATCTACGATGAAGCATTCCCGATAGAGGACCGCTTTAAAAAGAATGTGCCTGAATGGCGTTCGTTCGACAGGTTTGCACATGGCTGGGCGCCACGTTTATTCTGGGCAGCATTGTACACCGGTTATTATGTTTATTTCGCCACATCTTGGTGGATGTTCCTGCTATTGCCGGTACACTATATGAGTGGCCCGGTACACGGTGCTATCATCAACTGGTATGCCCATAAGTTCGGCTACAAGAACTTCCAGATGAAGAATACGGCCGACAACCTGTTTCACGTAGATCTGCTGATGCTGGGCGAATCGTACCACAACAACCACCATATGCGCGCTTCTAATGCCAATTTTGGTGTACGCTGGCACGAGATAGACCCCGTGTATGGCGTGATAAAACTGATGAACTTTGCCGGCATCATAAAGCTGAAACAGCCAAAGCCTAACCCGGTGGAGACGGATTTCTAAGCTATGATTTGAATGATGGGCATGAGATAATGATGCCTTGACGATATAAAAAAGCCGTAACCTGTGTTGCGGCTTTTTTTATGCCTCACCCCCTAAAGGGGCTATATTTATATTCCTAATTCCCAATCAACCAATTAACTAATTAACTAATACTCCCTTACCTCCGCATAGCCACCAAATTGGTACACGGGGCATGAGGATACGATATGGGCTGCTTCGTCGAGGCTACCGGCTTTCAGCAGCAGGAAACCACCTACTATTTCGGTGCCTACATAATGTATGCTATCGGATATATGGCCATCGGGGCCTTTTATTATTTTGCCCTGCAGGGTCAGGCTATTGCCACCTGCTATTTTGCCTTCGGCCATATACTTTTCCATCCACTGCTGCCATGCCTGCTGGTGGTTGGTTATCTCTACATCTGTACGCACATCGTTGCGCCCCTCGGGCTCACGAAACAGGACCAGGAAGTTTTTCATACGCGGCCGGTTTTAGTTATAGCTTGAAATGCGGGTTGTATATAAGGCCAAAGGGATTGCCCCACGGGTCGCTAACGGAAGCTACTACAATATCGCCACCCACATCATTCGGTTCTTCCAGCGATGTAGCGCCTGCGGCTATCAGCCTGTCGTATTCTTTCCGCACATCGGCCACACCCCAGTAGGTAACGGCGGCATTGCCACGCACCACATTGCCCTCGTATGGCTGCAGGCCCAGCTCGTAGCCGGCCACATTAAAACCTACATAAAAATGCTCATCAAAATAAGGTTCCACACCTAAAACATCTGTGTACCATTTCTTAGCTTCCTGCAAATCGGGTACTTTATAACCTAGTGTGCGCAGGCCCTGGAATTGTTTTGACATAACAGATAACATGTTTTGAAAAAGAGTGTTACGGCTCCCGGTCTTCCCTGCGCTTATCCAGCCAGCGCATGATGGCTTTTGCTACGGAGTATAGCAGCACTACCACCGTAAGAAATATGACACCGGTAAGTAACGGACTCATGTGAAAAGATTTGTACAGTAAGATACGAATAAAAATAACGTGCCCATGGCATATAATTTTCATTTAGTACCTTCAATATCCCATATTCATACCCATGCAACAGACTGCACAACACCTGCTGGATACGCTGGACAAAGCGCTGCCGCTGCTGAAAAAAATAAGCGATGAAGCTGCATCGGCAAAGCCGAAGCACGGGAAATGGTCTTACAAGGAAATAATAGGCCACCTGGTAGATTCGGCGGCCAATAACCACCAGAAATTTGTACGTACCATACAGGAAGACGGGCTGAAGTTTCCGCCCTATGAGCAGGATGCGTGGGTACGCATACAGCAGTATAATGAAGTGGACTGGCACCAGTTGCTGCAATTGTGGGATGTATATAACCGCCACCTGGCACACATCATAGGCAATATACCCGATGCTGCACTGCCTAACCAGATAGTTATAGGAAAGAGTGAACCCTTTTCGCTCGATTTCATTGTGCGCGATTATCCCGAACACCTGAAGCACCACCTGCGTGCTATACTGCCCGACGCCGATTTTTTTGCAGAACAATTTTAAGATGGTGTACTAACGCTTTTTAGCACCTACACGTGTATAGTGGTATACCACACGCGGGCCTACCATTTTCACCTCCACCTCTACTATATACGGGCGAAAGGGGTTAAAGCGCAATA
>CAMLKS010000436.1 GCA_946480675.1 uncultured Bacteroidota bacterium | reverse complement strand
GCCCGTTAAAAATGTGATCGTTGACTGGAACCAGGATAATGACTTTAAGAAAGGCACTTACAACATAGAGCTATATAACGACGGCTATAAAATTGGTGGTGGCAATGTTACATTGCGCTAACAAAAAATAGCTATCTTTATAGCATACAGCAGGAATGCTGCATTATGTATCATTGTTAACAATTACATAATGCAGCATTCCTTTTTAGTTCACAACCATAGCTTTAATATTGTGCCGGATTTAGAAGACCATATGGAAGTATTACCTGGCAAGATACTAATTGTCGATGACGAACCGGATATAGTTGAATTCATCAGCTATAACCTGAAAGGAAAAGGTTACCTGATCTCTACTGCAAGGGATGGTGTAGAAGCCATCAGAAAAGCAAAAGACTTTCATCCCGACCTGATACTGCTCGATATCATGATGCCTAATAAAGATGGGCTGCAAACGATAAAAGAGCTACGCCAGATGCCGGAGTTTGAAGAAACTGCCATCATTTTCCTGACTGCACTCAGCGACGAAAAATCGGAGATAGAAGGTTTGAAAATAGGCGCTGATGACTACATCGCCAAGCCTATAAAACCGGAACTGCTGGCTACCCGCATCCGCACGGCACTGCGCCGTTTCCGCAAGGATGATGAGCAAGACCAGAAACTAAGCTTCGGCGACCTGGAAATAAACAAGACCAAATTTACCGTTACATACAAAGGCAACGAGATCATTCTTGCTAAAAAGGAATTTGAGTTGCTATCCCTGTTAGCATCAAAACCTGGCCGTGTGTTTCTGCGCAATGAAATACTGCAACGCGTATGGGGTACCGATGTGATAGTTGGCGACCGCACCATAGATGTGCACATCCGTAAAATACGCCAGAAGATAGGCATAGACCTTATAACAACTGTAAAAGGCGTAGGTTATAAGTTTGAAATGGCGTAGTTTAGACTGCTATGTCATCAGTGCTCAATACCAAAAATCTGTCACCGCGGCTTTTGTCGTCTATTACAGCGCTGATAATAGCTACAGCCAATGCCCTTTTAAGTCTTTTAGTACGTGCCGAGTGGTATATGCCGCTAATCGTATTTGTAGTTACCTTCATCATTGTATACTGGCTATACTACTATACCCTCCAGCGCTTCATCTACAGGAAGATTAAGCTGATATATAAATTCATCTACCAGATAAAGGCCAGTAAAAAGGAAGAGTTTTTCTACAACAATATATTGCCGCAAAAATCTATTGAAGAAGTAAGTGAAGATGTGCAGCGCTGGGCTACACAAAAGAAAGATGAGATAGAAGTGCTGCGAGCCAATGAGCAGTTCCGTAAAGAGTTCCTGATGAACCTGGCACATGAACTGCGCACACCGGTATTTACAGTACAAGGCTACGTAGATACGCTTCTTAACGGTGCACTGGATGACCCGAACGTAAATCGTAAGTTTTTACAAAATGCCACAAAAGGCATTGATAGGCTGGTACGGCTGCTGGATGACCTGGATGAGATATCTAAACTGGAATCCGGCCGCATACCTATCATACAGGAATCTTTCAGCATACAAGACCTGGTGAAAGATGTGTATGAAGAACTATCGCTGAAAGCAAAAGACAAAAACATACAACTGCTGCTGAAGAAAGGTACAGAACGTACGCTGGAAGTGTACGCCGATAAGCCTAAAATAAAACAGGTGCTGGTAAACCTGATAGAGAACAGCATTAAATATGGCAATGAAGGTGGCACCATCACTGCAGGTTTTTATGAAGTAGATGAAAACCACGTATATGTTGAAATATCGGATGACGGGCCGGGCATAGCAGAAGAACACCTGCCACGCATCTTCGAGCGCTTCTACCGTGCCGACCGCAGCCGTAGTCGTGAAATTGGTGGCACGGGCCTGGGCCTTGCCATTGTAAAACACATCATAGAAGCACATGGGCAGACAGTGACGGTTCGCAGCGCGCTGGGAGTAGGCTCCTCTTTCGGTTTTATGCTGGAAAAAGGCAGGGAGTAAACATTGCAATTCTTTCAATGTAAGTCGTTTCATAAAGTTTAACGCCTCATCTTTTCCTTCTTTGGCATTCTTGCCTTAGCTTCGCGCGCGTAACCGAAAGACTTAAACAATGACTCCACAAAAAATAACAATGGGCGCTGATGGCCTGTTGAACGTGCCGGAAAATCCTATTATACCATTTATAGAAGGTGATGGCATAGGCCCAGATGTTTGGAGCGCCAGCCGTTTAGTGCTGGATGCTGCGGTGGAAAAATGCTACGGTGGCAAACGCAAAATAGAGTGGAAAGAAATACTGGCCGGTGAGAAAGCCTTTAACCAGACAGGTGAATGGCTACCTGCTGAAACACTGGAAGCTGCTAAAGAATATATCGTATCTATAAAGGGGCCATTGACGACACCAGTAGGTGGTGGCATTCGTTCGCTGAACGTGGCTATGCGCCAGGAGCTGGATCTTTACGTTTGTTTACGTCCTGTACAATGGTTCCAGGGAGTGCCTTCACCGGTACGTCATCCTGAGAATGTAGACATGGT
>CAMLKS010000435.1 GCA_946480675.1 uncultured Bacteroidota bacterium | reverse complement strand
TGGTAAATGGTGCGCGGTTGTATAACTGGTCACCGGTATCATCACTGAACAACCCAAATATCTCTTACCCGGTAGCTACGCCAACGGAGCCTACGATGTATGTGGTAACGGGCCTGGGTACTAATGGTTGCCGCGCGATGGATACGGTACGGGTGAACCTGGATTATCGCGACAGGCTGCTGATACCAACGGCCTTCAGCCCGAATGGTGATGGTAAGAATGATATGTTCCGCATCCCGAACCTGACATTCCAGCGTGTGGTAGAGTTTAGGATCTTCAACCGTTGGGGCCAGGAGATCTTCAGTGGTGGCGACCCTAAGAAGGGCTGGGATGGCAACTGGAAAGGTGTACCGCAGGAGATAGGCAGCTACCAGTATATGATACGAGTAGCTTACCCTGATGGCTATGTGGAAACCTACAAAGGTGATGTGACACTGCTAAGATAGTAAATATTTTTCATATATAAATCCCCTTGAATAAAGGGGATTTTTTATTTGCTAAAAAAATTACGTTATAACCCAACATTATTTGTTGAAATGCAGTCTATGTACATAACTGCATTGTTAAAAATTGATTAATTTAACCGAATAACTATAGTAGTAAAAATACACCCAATGAAATCTAAAAAAATACTACTGGCCATTGTGCTCTCTATCTTTTCACTATCGCTATTGCCTAACACCGCAAAAGCCGACCACTGCGCAGGTGGGGAACTGATCTATCAATGGATAAGCGATTCTACATACCGCTTTATCCTGAAATTCTATAGGGATTGTAGCGGTATTGATGCCTATGCTACACAAGACCTGTGCATTTTTGAACCATGCACAGGGCAAAGCGATTCCAAGGTAATGCAAAAATGGAACGGAAACCTGCCTGATGGACGTCCTAATGGTTCTCCGGTAGCAGCAGGTTGTTCCGGCTATCCTACCAAATGCGAAGACCCGGGATCTACAATACCCGGTTACCGGGAATGGTGGTATTCGGTCATAGTCACCTTGCCACCGGGCAAGTGCGATGCATATAAATTTGCAGTTTGGATAAGTGCGCGGAACTTCAGCCAGAATATCAATGGGGGAAACCTATACCTGGAATCTACATTAAATAATACGATTTCCGATACCAACTCCTCCCCATACTTTTCTATTAAACCCGTCCCGTATGTTTGTATCAACCAGCCAACCACATATAACAATGGGGCCATCGACATAGATGGAGACTCCTTATCTACAGAAGTAATAGAACCGTTAAATGGTTCCAGTTGCTCTACCCCACCACCTGCTATTGGTTTCAAGGCGGGAACCCCTGCTTACGTCATACCCAATAACCCGATACAAACCAATAATACCTTCAACGTAAATGCTGTAAGTGGGAATCTAACCTTTACGCCATCCCTGGCAGGCGGCTCTACACTTACCGTCCGAACGAATGAATATCGGGGAGGGAGAAAAATAGGTTCGATAATGCGTGACGTACAGGTTCAGGTTTTGGCCTGTAGCTCTACAGCCCCTACAGTTACACCAATAACAAGCACTATCACCGGCGGAGCATATGTAAGTAACAGGGTAAATGGTTGTACGAACGAAAAGCTTGAGTTCTGCTTTAACATTCAGACAGCCGATACGGAAGCCATACTGATAGCTGAAGATAACCATGCCTTTGCCATGCCAACAGCTACAATAACTTATACCAACCAAAAAAGTGATTCTATAAGAGGTTGTTTTTCATGGACCCCAACGGCTATAGATTCCGGCTTTAAATCATTGATATTAACAGTACGTGATTCTACCTGTAAACCTCCGGGTATATTGATATACCATACTATTACATTACCAATGTACATATGGCCTCCTACTATAGCAGTTCCGGATACCGGTATTTGTGCATCACAAACAGCATTCCTCGATGTGAAAGGCGGTAACAATTTTCAATGGAGTGTATTACCTGGTGGCTCACCAACCAGTAGTTTAAGCTGCATTAACTGTAAATCTCCTATTGCTACCCCTAGCCTGCCTACAAGCTATGTAGTGGTTTCCAATGCCAGTTCATTCTGTGCAAGAAGCAGGGATACTGTTGAAGTAGATATCAAAGCAGGTCCTGTATATACCCCTCTCAGGGACACCATAACTTGCCCTAACAACCCGATACAGCTTGATTTGAAAATCAACCCACCTGCCGGTTTTAACTACAACATTAAGTGGACACCTAATACTTTCCTTAATAGCGATACACTCAGCAACCCGACTGTAAATCCCAATACCGACATTACTTATGCAGTAGAAATTTCATCATCTCAAAATGTATGTAAAGCTTACGATACCGTATTTGTTGATGTTTTAGATGGGTTTACTATTAACACACCGGACACTGCGATATGTAACGGCCAAAGCTTCCAGGTTTCAGTAACCGGCGATAGCAGGTATACCTACACATGGGAATCTAATAACCCGGCTCCGGGCGCGTTTTCCAGCACTACGGTTATTGACCCAATTATTACACCTGCCTTTGTAGGTAACTATATGTATACATTAAAAGCATCTTATG
>CAMLKS010000434.1 GCA_946480675.1 uncultured Bacteroidota bacterium | reverse complement strand
GGCCTATCTTGTTACCTTCAAACAGGCCTATAGAGCCGCCACCCAGTGTGTATTTACCGCGCACCATCTTACCGCTCTTCTCTACTATCACATTGCCATTCAGCATAGCTTCTGCGGTTACAGCAGCTTCGTCATTGGCTATGTACACATGGCCCAGCAGGTGTTGTGCCAATGGCTTGTATTGCTCATCTACATTCACTACGCTAAGAGCAGATACCAGGCCTTCCGGCGCTGCATGGGCACCTTCATTATACTGCTGAAACTGGTTCAGTACAAAGAAGTTGGCCTTGCCTTTCTTATTGCTATCCAGCAGGTGCACCGCTTTGGCAGCTTCACCTATATTGTCTACTATATAATAGTTCAGGTAGTTATCCAGCAGGTTTTCCAGTGCCGTACGGTATTCATTCTGCACTACGAATACATCCGAAAGCAGCGGTGCATCGCTATTCCAGTCCTTATTCTTTTTCAGGAACTTGATACTGTCCGGATAACCTTCCAGGCTTTCCACCAGCGATTTCAGCAGGTCGTGCTCATTGCGGCGGCTATCCAGCTTACGGTTCTCGTCTACCAGTTGTGCACGCAGGGTTTCCAGCTGCTCCTGGCTTTGCAGTATCTTGCTCTTTACTTCTTCCTGGCGGGTAACCAGTTGTTGCAGGTCATCGTTCTTTTGAGCCAGGTCGCCTTCGCCATCTATGCGCTCATTATTCAGTTGTGCTATCTGGGTATTGCGTTGTGCCTTTTCATCCTGCACCTGCTGTATGCTACGTTGCAGGTTCATTACAGATGTATCGGCAATGGCTACCTTCTTCTCTGCATCAAACTGGGTGCGCTGCTTGCTTTGATATTCGCTGCGCAATTGCTCCATCACTTTCTTCTTCGCATCAAAGGCATCGCGCTTTTCATCCACCATGGTACGCATGGTTTCAAGTTGCTCGCGCAGGTCTTCCAGCACGCCGTTCTCTTCTTCTATCTGCTTTTCTGCAAAGCCTATAGACTCTTCTATACTCTGCAATTGCATGCCTGCACCGGCAAGAAATTCAGTCAGGTTCTTTTCCCTGTCCTTCAGGTGGTCCAGTCGTTGTGCAGCCAGCCGCTTATCGCTCTCTAACTGGCGGACACGGTTCAGTACTTCGTTGAACTGCTTTTGCAAGCCATTCAGCTCCTGCTCTTTTTCAATCAGCTTTACTTTATCCTGCTCTACCGATGCTTCTTCTGTAGCTACTACAGCTTCCAGTTGTGTTTTGCGGTCGGTTTCGCGGTCGTGCTGTTCGTTCAGTTCTTTATACTGGTCATTGAAGTGCTCCAGCGATGCTTTAGCCAGTTCAATGCTTACTTCTTTATATTCTGCCTTTACCTGGAAGAAACGCTCGGCCTTCTTGGCCTGGCTTTCCAGTGTACGCAGGTTGTTGCCAATTTCAAACAGCAGGTCTTCTATACGGGCAAGGTCTTGCTCGGTAGCATCCAGCTTCAGCTTGGCTTCTTTCTTACGTGTTTTGTAGATAGAGATACCGGCAGCCTGCTCCAGCATACGGCGGCGCGAGTTGTCCTTATCCTTGATGATATCATCCACCATGCCCAGCTCTATGATGGCGTATGAGTCGTTGCTCACACCGGTATCAAGGAACAGGTTATGTATATCCTTCAGGCGGCAGGTAACATCGTTGAGGCGGTATTCACTCTCGCCGTTCTTATAAAACTTGCGCGATATGGTAACCGTGGTAAACTCTGTAGGCAACAGGTTGCGCGTATTCTCGAACGTGAGCGATACCTCTGCCATACCCGAACCGGCACGCGTACGCGAACCGTTAAATATCAGGTCTTCAAGGTTATCCGAACGCAAGGCCTTTATCTTATGCTCACCTATTACCCAACGTATGGCATCCACGATATTGGATTTACCGCAACCGTTGGGCCCTACGATACCTGTAATGGGGTGATCGAGCAGCACATGTGTCTTATCCGCAAAGGATTTGAATCCTTTTATTTCCAATGACTTTAATCTCAAAACCTAGATTTTAGGAGGGATAGCAAATTTATACATTTCACCCGTTCTGAACGTGGCAATTATCACTTTCCGCCATATTTGTGTAAAAGATGGGGAATAATAAAATATATGTAGCAGGAATAGCTATTCTACCGGCAGCGGAAACTCATTTTTCCTGGCATACTCATCGCGCAATTTGTATACCTTATTCAGTTTTTCCTGTTCTGTATTAATGGTAGACATCAGCAGGTTGTAGGCTTCTGCTATTTCTTCATCGGTAGTGCTATCACCAAAGCTTTCAAATATTACAAATTTTGGCAATACTGTATTTTTTTCAAACTGCAGTATGTCCAGCTCGGCTTTACGGTATTCCTCAGAGCCGCCAATATCTTCCATTTTACTAATATATTCAATCTTCCTATCGATAAAGGCGGAAAGGTTTTGACGGTTTTGCGACAGTTCTGAGAAGTCTTTGGTGTTTACAGCCACCTTAAACTCTTCTAACCATATACGGCCAAGGTGGTACATAGAATCGTTCACAGAAGTGAGTTCCGTACTCAAT
>CAMLKS010000433.1 GCA_946480675.1 uncultured Bacteroidota bacterium | reverse complement strand
CGCTGAACCTGAATGGCGACTACATATCTGATGCACTGGCAGCTGCTGTAGGCGGCATAGGTATCGCACCGGGTGCCAACATCAACTACAAAACAGGCTATGCGGTGTTTGAAGCTACACACGGCACAGCACCACGCTTTGCCAATACAGATACCATGAACCCATCATCGCTGCTGCTGAGCGGTGTGATGATGCTGGAATATATGGGCTGGAAAGAAGCTGCCAATTGCATACTGGAAGCACTGCGCACTACCATCATGCGCAAACGTGTAACGATAGACTTCTACAACCTGATGAATGATGCTACTCTGCTGAAAACAAGTGAGTTTGCAAAGGAAATAGTAAAAAGCCTGTAATGCAGGATATTGCATCGTACATCGATCATACCATACTGAAACCAACCACTACCAGTGGCGATATAAAACGGCTGTGTGAGGATGCATTAACGCATCATTTCGCAGCCGTTTGCGTTCCCCCATATTTTGTAGCACAGGCCAAAACGATGCTGGAAGGCAGCGCTGTAAAAGTGGCTACCGTAGCGGGGTTCCCAATGGGCTATAGTACCATAGCATCGAAACTGCTGGAAATAGACGAAGCCCTGGCAGCCGGTGCGGCTGAAATAGATATGGTGCACAACATTGCCGCCGTAAAAGACCAAAACTGGGACTACCTGCATAAAGAAGTAGCTGCGTGTACAGAAAGAGTACATGGAACAGGCAAGGCTATTAAAATAATTATAGAAAGTGGTGTGCTGACCGATGATGAAATTATAAAGTGTTGCCAACTATATGCACCTGTGCATATAGACTTTATGAAAACATCTACCGGCTATGCAGAAACTGGCGCTTCTGTACATGCTGTAAAACTGATGCGCAGCCACCTGCCTGCATCCATCGCCATTAAAGCTTCGGGAGGTATTCGTACCTTTGCATTTGCCAAAGAACTGGTAGACGCCGGCGCTACGCGCATAGGCTGTTCTGCCAGCCTGGCTATAGTAAAAGAGAGCAAAGAAGCTTAGTTTAGCAACTGTAACATGAGATATACCCGGTACATACTGTTTGTTATTTTATTGTCCTTTACCCAAAACATACATGCGCAGATAGCTGTATCAGAAAATCACCGTCCTGCTAGCGGCCAAAGCACAGGCGTAACCGTACATGCCGACCCGCGGCTGGATGTGTTGTTGAAGAAATATCGCAATGTGCAGCTGGGGGTAATACGCTCCGGGCAAGGCTTTCGTGTGCAGATATACAATGGCAATGACCGTAACAAGGCCAACCAGATAAAGGTAGATTTCATGCGCCGCTTCCCCGGTGTGCGAACTTACCTTACTTACGTACAACCGCAATTCCGTGTAAAGGCCGGTGATTTCCGTACGCGTGCAGAAGCACAGAAGCTATATAACGAAGTAAGTACATTATACAACCCCTGCATGATAGTGCCGGATATTGTTGTAATAAATACATTGAAAGATGATTAACCGCATCCGCGAAAAAGCTGAGCAATACTATCCTGAAGTTCAGGCCATCCGTCATCATATCCATTCCCATCCGGAGCTTTCTTTTGAAGAATATAAAACTGCCGAATTCATATCGGGCAAGCTCACCGCATGGGGCATCAAGCACCAAACGGGCATAGCAGGCACAGGTATAGTAGCGCTGATAGAAGGTAAGAACCCTGGAAAACGCTGTATAGCATTGCGTGCCGATATGGATGCACTACCGATACAGGAAGCAAACGACACGCCCTACCGTAGCAAGAACGATGGCGTGATGCACGCCTGCGGGCATGATGTGCACAGCAGTTGCCTGCTGGGTGCAGCCAAAATACTGCACGAGCTGAAAGGTGAATTTGAAGGTACCATCAAGCTGATCTTTCAACCGGGTGAAGAGAAGCACCCCGGTGGTGCCAGCCTGATGATAGCAGCAGGCGCGCTGGAAAACCCCAAGCCCGAAGCCATCTTCGCATTGCACGTGTACCCGCATTTACCATCGGGTACGGCAGGTTTTCGTGCGGGCCAGTATATGGCCAGTGCCGATGAGATATACATAACTATAGAAGGGAAAGGCGGCCACGCTGCCCTGCCCCATCAAACGGTAGACCCTATAGCTGTAGCCGCACAAGTCATAACAGGGCTGCAACAGGTGATAGCACGTAAAGGCAACCCGCTGATACCATCTGTCCTCACTTTTGGTAAAATAGCGGGTGGCTTTGCTACCAATGTGATACCAGACAAAGTAGAGATACTGGGCACATTCCGCACCATGGATGAGAAATGGCGCTACGAAGCCCATAAGTGGATAAAAGACATTATTGAAGAAACCTGCCATGCATACGGTGCAAAGGCTACGGTAGAGATACCCGCAGGTTATCCATCACTATATAACGACCCGGCACTAACCATGCATGCCGAAAGCTGGGCGCGTGACTATGTGGGTGGTGAAAATGTACACACATTAGATATGCGTATGGCAGCCGAAGATTTCAGCTTCTACACACTGGATATGCCGGGGTGCTTCTTCCGTATAGGTACGAACAAAAACAACGAGCAATTTACC
>CAMLKS010000432.1 GCA_946480675.1 uncultured Bacteroidota bacterium | reverse complement strand
TTTTGTTTGTTGTTTGTTTGAGATTGTTTCGTTGTTTGATGATGCAAAGATGCACTGCTGCAACACCCAAGACAAATTTTGAGCCCTCGTTAACCTGTGCTTTGCAATCGGTTAACAGGCGGTTAACAATTAAGGTATCCTATATATACAGGGAAGTATTAGCGTGTACTACGCTGTGGCGACATGCGGGCACGTATACCATGCTGACGGTATAACAGTACGGTGCGTTTGATGTAATTGAGGAAAGTATATTCGGTCATGCTGCGCAATTGCTCGTAAGTAGGACGAAACAGTTGCTTGTATTGTATGAGGCTATCGCCTGTAAGGCCCGTGAGCGATGCGATGAGTTTATCGTTGAAAGTATAGTCGATAAACTTTTGCTGCTGGTACATGCTATATTCATCCTGGAAGGCCCATATCTGCTGGTTCTTTTTGCTCATAGCACTGAAGGGGTGGCGTATTATATCGAGCCCAGTAAGGCGTGGGTGTTCCAGTTGCCGTTTATAGAGCAGTGCATATTTCAGGCTATCGGTTTTATAGTCGGGCGAGGCATTATTCTCGAAATTAGGTATGCCGGGGGTATAACGTTCCATACCTACCTTAAAATAGTTGGGCAATTTGCCCTGCGGAACCCGGATACGTATTACTTTATAACCGCCTTTTTTAAACTCTACCAACTGTCCTGCAGCTACAGCAATAGAGAACTTGCCATCTTTATCGCTGTTATCAGCCGTTTCAGAATAGACATTACTTACTACAACATCTTCCAGCGGTTTATTATCTGTGATGTCCATTATCTGGCCTTGCATGGTTTGTCCGTATGCCACTACTTGCATAAACATAACGAGTAAACCCACAGCCGGCGAGATACGAGTAAGTAATCCACACATAATCAGGTTTAAAGATACAAGTTCGGTGAGCATCAATTTGTTAAAAAACATACAAAGGCGTTGCCGTATCTTTGCTGCGCGTATGTACGGTATAATACGAAAGATACTTTTCAAAATAGATCCTGAGGCGGTACACTATATGGTGATGCGCCGCCTGGCACAGGGGTATGCCATCGCACCCATTAGAAAATGGATGCGTGCCGCATTTAGTGTAAAGCATAAAAGCCTGGAGCGTACCCTATGGGGTATAACCTTTCCGAACCCGGTAGGCCTTGCCGCAGGGTTTGATAAGGATGCGCGCTATACAGACGCCCTGGCATGCCTGGGTTTTGGATTTGTAGAGATAGGTACGGTTACGCCGCGACCCCAGCCGGGCAATCCGAAGCCGCGTTTGTTTCGCCTGCCTCAGGATAAGGCACTGATAAACAGGATGGGCTTTAACAACGGAGGTTCTTCTGCAGCAGCAGAGCGCCTGAGGCATAGAAAAGAAAAACTGATAATAGGCGGCAACATTGGCAAGAACAAAGACACGCCCAATGAAAATGCATTATCCGACTACGAGATATGTTTTAAAGACCTGTATGATACGGTAGACTATTTTGTGGTAAATGTAAGCAGCCCCAATACCCCCGGCCTGCGCGAACTGCAGGATAAAGAGCCGCTGATGCGTATACTGAACCGCCTGATGGAACTGAATAAGCAGATGGGCGCCCCCAAGCCATTGCTGCTAAAGATAGCGCCGGACCTTACAGACAGCCAGCTGGATGATATCATTGATATTGTGGGCCTTACCGGTATACAAGGGCTGGTAGCTACCAATACTACCATAGACAGGAGTGGGCTCACCACCGAAAAGGCCGAGGTAGAAGCCATAGGCGCAGGGGGCGTAAGTGGTATGCCGGTGCAGAAACGCGCTACAGAAGTGATTAAATACATACATGCCAAAAGCAATGGTAAGATACCTGTAATAGCTGTAGGCGGTATTTTCACCGCGGCAGATGCTAAAGAAAAGCTGGATGCCGGTGCGGTACTGGTGCAGGTATATACCGGTTTCATTTATGAAGGGCCTGCTACAGCAGCTAATATTTGCAAAGGCTTGATAAACGCATAAAATTCCTAACCATTAACACTATATGACTGAACTATTTTCGGTAGATGGCCTCATCAGCCTTTTAACGTTGACGGTACTCGAGGTAATACTGGGTATTGACAATGTGATCTTCGTATCTATCATTATGGGCAGGCTGCCCAAGGAAAAACAACTGACTGCACGCAGGTTCTGGATGTTTGGTGGCATAGGTGTGCGTGTGCTGCTGCTGCTGTGCCTTAGCTGGCTGGTGCAGCAAAAAGGCAAACCTGTGTTTACTGTATTTGATAAAGGGTTTGACCTGGCCAGCCTTGTGATGCTGGCAGGTGGCTTGTTCCTACTTTGGAAAACGGTTAAAGAAATACACCATAAACTGGAAGGCGATGAAGAAACACCGCAAGTAAAAACCGGTGGCAGCGGTGGTTTTGCCGGGGCTATAGGTGAAATACTGCTGGTAGATATGGTATTCTCCTTCGATAGTATGATAACGGCAGTAGGTATAGCCAAGCATGTGGAAGTGATGATAGTGGCCGTATGTATCGCAATGTTCGTCATGTTCCTGTTCAGCCACCGTATAGCCAG
>CAMLKS010000431.1 GCA_946480675.1 uncultured Bacteroidota bacterium | reverse complement strand
GGTATGGCTGCGGAAATAGACGGCATAGTATCAGAGTTTGCAGCTCAATATGCTGATTTTAACGCTGTATTAACGGGTGGCGATGCACCTTTCTTTGAAGGCAAACTTAAAAGTAAGATATTTGCAGACCCCAATTTGCTAATGAAGGGGCTAAATATAATACTAAAGCATAATGCGCCACACATACGCTAAGTCCCTTTTATCAACCGTATTCGTAATTACAGCTTTAGCTGCCAACGCCCAGAATTCAAATAAAGAAAACGCCCCTTACTCACGCTTCGGTATAGGTGAGCAACGCAATGGGGTTAATACCTTGCTGAAAGGCATGGGTAGCATTTCATCTGCATACACCAATCCGTATGCGGTGAATACGGATAATCCTGCGTCTTATGCCTCACTGTTGCTCACCACTTATGAAGCAGGTGGCGAGGGCAGTACACGTACCGTGCAGGGTGGTACGGATAAATACCGTACAGGTATGGCTACCTTGTCTTATATGAACGTAGGTATACCTATAGGTAAATATGCCGGTATGAGCTTCGGCCTGCGCCCTGTATCAAGGGTATATTATTCGCTGAATGATACTACCGCGGTAGATACTTTCGGTTCGGCCATTAAAAGCTATGAAGGCGATGGTGCATGGAACAATGCATTCATTGGCTTTGCCGGTAAATACAAAGGCTTCAGCCTTGGGTTCAACTTTGGCTATACTTTCGGCAAGATAGATAACATCAGTTCCCTGGAGCCGCTTACTACCAGCGAAAAGGTAGTCAGTTCGCGCTTTGCTACCTACACACGTGTAGGCGGCATCAGCTGGAAAGTAGGTGCGATGTATGAGCATGCACTGAAAAAATCATTGATGATACGCGGTGGCGGTACGGTAACGCTTTCACAAACGCTCAATGCCAGCCGCGATCAGTATTGGCTTTCCTACAACAACTACAGCAGCCAGCTTGATACAGCCTTCCAGTCGAGGAAAGTAAAAGGGGACATTATCATGCCGCTTAGCTATAGCGCCGGTATCCAACTGGCTGGCAATGACAGGTGGGTAGTGGGTATAGACTATACAGGTGCTAACTGGAGCGATTATAAAAGCTATGGCACTACCGATTCCCTGGCAAGCAGTACTTATAAAGTAAGTGTAGGTGGTGAATATACACCTAACCCTGCCAGCATGCGTAAATACCTGCAACGCGTTACCTACCGCTTAGGGGCTTATTATGGTACCGATCCGGTAGAGCTGCGCAATACGCAACTGGATTACTATGCAGTAACAGCCGGCCTTAGTTTGCCTTTCAAACGCAATACATCACGCATCCATACTTCTATAGAAGTAGGTAGCCGCGGTACAAAGACCAATGGCCTGATACGCGAAACTTTTGTGCGTTTTGGTTTAGGTATATCTTTGAACGACAGATGGTTTATCAAACGTAAGTATGATTAATATTCCCAACAGGTACAATATATTTTCAGCAATTGCCCGGGCCATATTTCCGGGTATTTTGTTTTGTACCCTGCTGGCTTCTTGCACCAACGACCCAAAGGAAATAGATGCGCTTGTGGGCAAAGGCACCGCGCGGGAAGATGTAGCCCACGAAGTAACCTTACTGGTAAGCGAGAACGGGCATATGAAAACCCGCCTCTTCGCTAAAGAATTTGTACGTAATGATGTGGCTAAACCTCCGTATATCGATATGCGCAAAAGCGTGCGTGTAGAGTTTTTCAACGATAGCCTGCAGGTAGAAAGTGTGCTGACGGCCAAATATGCCCGTTATTATGAAAGGCAAGGCAATATCCTGATACGTGATAGCGTAACCGTGCTCAACAAAAAGGGGGAACGCCTCAATACTGAAGAGCTGGTATGGAACCAGAATATCCGTAAGATATTTACCGAGAAGTTTGTACGCATCATAACACCTACGCAGATAATATATGGTAATGGGCTGGAGGCGAATGAAGACTTCACCTGGTACAAAATATTGAACCCTACGGGCATAGTACAGGTAAATAAAACAGACCTGCCCGAATAATTTTTCTCCCCCACATTATACCCCCTGTATCTATGCCGCTATTTATTAAATTTGCGGCTCGCATATCTTATTTCTTTTTTTAAATCTGGATAATGAAAAAAATACTGTTATCACTCGTCGCGGCCTTTACTATGCTACAGGTTCGTGCCGACGAGGGAATGTGGTTACCGCAGTTGATAGGCAAGAACTATGATGAAATGGTTCGCATGGGTCTGAAACTTTCTAAAGAAGACCTGTACAATATCAACCAAAGCAGCATGAAAGATGCCATTGTACAGTTTGGTGGCGGCTGCACGGGTGAAATGATCTCTACAAGTGGCCTGCTGATTACCAACCACCACTGTGGCTACGGCAATATAGCCGCATTGAGTACGGTAGAGAACAACTACCTCGACAATGGTTTCTGGGCTTATAGCCACGATCAGGAATTGCCTGCCAAAGACTTGTCTGTTATCTTCCTGCAAAATATTGAAGACGTAACGGCAGAGATCAATGCAGCTACCCGCAAATTGAAGGGCGAGAAGCTGGCAAAGAAAATGGAAGAAGTAAA
>CAMLKS010000430.1 GCA_946480675.1 uncultured Bacteroidota bacterium | reverse complement strand
AGAAATCGACTATCAGCTTGACGTTGATAAGCCGTGAGGTAAGCCGGTTGGGCACGGCATAAGTCTTACCGCTGGTTTGGTCTTGTATCCATGTGTATGATAACGTATTCTGGATGCCCAGCAGGTTGAACACTTCAAGGCTTAGCCATGCATTATCCAGTGCGCTCCATACCTTGCTGGTAGGGTGCTTCTCACCATTTACCAGCAATGCGCTGAAGCCGATATCTACACGCTTGTAATCGGGCAGGCGCAGGGTATCGCCATAGCGTTTATTATCGGGCGGGCCAAAGGGCAGCCCGGTAGCATACATCAGGTTCAGGTGCATTTTATAGTTCTTCCAGCGTGGGAAATAGTCTTCAAAATACATACCCAGCATAAAGCGTTGGTCGGTAGGGCGGGGTATATAGCCGGGCTTTACAATAGCACTATCGGCACCGCTGACACTTTTATATTGTATGGCATCGTTAGTTACATCTTCCATGCTCTTCATCACGCCTACGCTTATCCACGATGTAGCATCTTTTACAATATCGCCATACAGGCGTATCTCTCCACCCGCTGCATAGCCCACAGCACTGTTCTGGCCAAAGTAGCGGATACGCACATTATCATATTCATAAGGCACGATATCCCATAGGCCTTTATAGTATAGTTCCGTAGTTACTTTGAACGGGCGGTTCAGTGCTTTGAAATTGTAATCGGTACCGAACACGAAGTGATAAGACTTTTGTGCTTTCAGATCTTTGTTTACTACACCATTCAGGTCGCGCATTTCGCGGTAGAAGGGTGGCTGCTGGTACAAACCACCTGCCAGCTTGAAGATGAAATCACGTTTCCACTTTGGGCGATAAGATAACTGCATACGCGGGCTTACAAGGAATTCATTGTTGAGCGTGCTGTAGTTGAAACGCACACCTAATGAAACTGTCAGGTCGAGCGAATCGTTAAAGCGGAAGTTATCCTGCAGGAAACCGCTATAGCGCATATAGTCGAATGTAGCACCGGAGCGGTAAAAGCGTGTCAGCTCCAGTTTATTCGGGTCGTACGGTTGTGTGAAACCGGCAGAATCGCGGCGTTCCCATTCGTACAATTTATCTTCGATATTGGTAATATTGGCATCAACGCCCCACTGTATAAAATGCAGGCGGGCATCGTAAGAGCCACGGTGTGCCAGGTTGCCCACATTTACCTTCAGGTAGTTTCGTGCATAGTTGTGAATGATGCCTGTGCCTAAGTAGGTTTTCACCTGGCCAAAGTTTTCTTTACCCAGGTCGGTTTCGAGTTCGCCCAGTAAATACTCACCACTTATATCGTAGGTTTCTTTTTCATTGGTCTGGAAACCGGAAGCCAGTAGTTTCAGTTTCAGTTTGTCGTTGGGACGGAATGTAGTTGACAAGCCACCAAAGCGGGAATCGAATTGGTCTATCTCGTTGTCATTATAGAACACGCGCAGCTGGTAGGCTTTGTTTATAAGACCAAAGCTGCTGGTTGCCTCTTCTGGTGTAAAGTTGAAACGGTTGCGGGCATAGTTGCCTATGGCTTCTATTTCCCACTTGCTGTTGAAACGGTAATTGAGCAATACCTGTCCATCGGTAAACGACGGGTTGTAGATACCTTTTGTAGGCTGTGCCTTCAGCAGGTATTGGTTGCTTTTATGGCGCAGGCCTACCAGGTAGGTAAACTTCTCGTTCTTAGAAGCACCTTCCAGCGAAAGGCTGGCACCCAGCAGGCTGGCCATAGCACGGCCGCCAAATTTCTTAGGGCGCTTGTAGGTTACATCCAGCACACTGCTCATCTTATCGCCATATTTGCTCTGGAAACCACCTACCGAAAAGTTGACACCTGCGGCAAGGTCGGCATTGATAAAGCTCATACCTTCCTGCTGGCCGCTGCGGGTAAGGAAGGGGCGGTATATTTCGAAGTCGTTTACATACACCAGGTTCTCGTCATAGTTACCACCGCGCACATTGTATTGAGAAGTGAGCTCGTTATTGCTACCCACAAAGGTTTTTATCATCGCCTCTATGCCACTGCCGAAGCCCGTGGTAGGCAGCAGTCCCGCTTTGGTAGGGTCGATGCGCACATTGCCAGCCTCGTTATCGCGCGTGCCTTTTACCGTTACCGTTTCCAGCTCGCGGCTTACTTTTTTCAGCTTTACATCCAGCGTGCGCTGCTCGCCATTGGTCAATGTCAACGTTTGCTTTTCTACCGAATAGCCGTTGTAAGAGAATGCAATGGTTATAGCCTGATCGGCAGGTACCTGCAGTGTATAGCGACCTTTGGCATCGGTAGTAGTACCGGTGGCAGTGCCTTCAATGGCAATGGTAACGGGGTCCAGTTCGCGGCCGCGTTCATCGGTCACCTTTCCATTCAGCGTAGCTGTTTGTGCAAATGTGTATAGGGAAGCCAGTAAAAATATGGCAGATAATAAAATGCGTTTTCGGAGCATACATCAATAAAAACGCCCAAAAGTTACATTTATTTTCCTACCTGCTTCAGCTTTTTTATCATTTCAACAGGGTCGGGTGCAGAGAAAACCGTATTTCCGGCTACCAGTGCATCGCAACCTGCGGCTACCAATGCAG
>CAMLKS010000429.1 GCA_946480675.1 uncultured Bacteroidota bacterium | reverse complement strand
CCCCATCAGCAACAGGATATTCCGTATTAAAACAAAACTGGAAAACAGAAGGAACGAAGAAACAGAAGGCAAAGTAAAAGATAAATAGTACTGGTATTCGGTAATTTAATCTACTGTACCACCTATTACTGTATCAGTTTTCTTTTTCTACCTTTGCACCTTTTCGATACCCTTAATGGAGATTATTGGTTACTGCGCAGCTATAATGATAGGAATTTCCCTGGGCCTCATCGGCGGGGGAGGTTCTATTCTTACCGTGCCGGTGCTTGTTTACCTGTTCCATATAGATGCCACGCAAGCTACCTCCTATTCCTTATTCATTGTGGGTCTTACCAGCCTTATCGGTGCTTACCTCAACTACCGCAAGCAACAAGTAGATGTACGAACCGCTTTATTGTTCGGGCTTTCATCTATCACCACTGTTTTTCTTACACGCAAATTCCTCATACCGGCAATACCACCTGTATTATTTTCAATAGGCGGCATACAAATTAGCAAAGCGGTAGCAACGATGGTGTTATTTGCAATTCTTATGGTATTAGCTGCAGTTTTCATGATACGGAATAATACCACCAAAGACGCGAATACCTCATCAACCAATGCCTTTTCAAAGCTATTGCTATTTGGGGTTGGTATCGGGTTAATAACAGGGCTATTAGGTGCCGGTGGCGGATTTCTCATTATCCCTGCATTGGTACTGGTGCTCCATATACCTATGAAAAAAGCAGTTGGTACATCACTGCTTATTATTGCACTCAATTCTTTAATTGGTTTTACAGGCGATATAGGGCAGCAACATATCGATTGGCCATTTCTGCTGCTAATCGCAGCTATTGCTGTTGCCGGTATCATTATTGGAACATGGCTAAGCAGAAAAATAGCCGGCGCTAAACTGAAAAAAGGCTTTGGATGGTTTGTGCTGGCAATGGGTACTTATATTCTTATAAAAGAATTACTTTTAAACTAAAATAGCGGCTATTTACAGTCACCGCCTATTTCGCAGCTTTCTGCATCGCCATCTATCATCGTCAGCTTGGGGTTTTCTTTCTCATATTCCTTCCACGCAGCATTCAGCGCACCCAAGAATGTTTCAGGCTGCTGGGCACCGCTTACAGCATATCTGTTATTGAAAACAAAGAAAGGCACACCATTGATACCTATCTGTGCGGCACGGTGAATATCCGCGTCCACAGCATCTTTATAGGCATTGCCTGCCAGCATTTGCCTCACTTCTTCACCATTCATGCCTATTGCGGCTGCCATAGCCACCAGCGTTTCATGGTCAGATATATCCTTGCCTTCTGTAAAATACCCTTTAAAAAGCTGTTCTTCCATCGCATCACCTTTACCATACTTTTTTGCCAGTTGGCTTACACGGTGTGCATCATATGAATTGGCAATTACTGCTTTATCAAAATTATATTGCAATCCCACCTCGGCTGCCATGCGCACCACACTTCCATGCATTTGCTTGCTTTGTTCTACACTTAAGCCTTTACGTTCTGCCAGGTAGCTATATATATCTTTGCCCGGCTCCGGTTGCACAGTAGAATCAAGCTGAAAACTGTGCCATTCTATTTCTATATCTTCCTTATTAGCAAACTGCGCCAGTGCATTTTCAAACTTCCGTTTACCTATATAACAAAACGGGCACATCACATCACTCCAGATATCTACTTTCATCTTTTTGTTTTTACTACTGACTGATCAAGGCGATTAATAGCGTTTCTATGCAGTAGTCTTATGGTTTCAACCGCATACTATATTGCAAAGGTATTACACCTGTTTATGAAAATAAGATAGTGGTATACTTGGGTATACCACTATACGATAAATAAAACTGATACTATTTATGTGCAATAAATATCGGCAATTTATGTTCAGCGATTATATCCTGGAGAAAGTGCTTCTTAAAGCTTCCCGTCAATGTCCTTTTACCATACGCACCGGTTACTAACATAGCAGCACCTTTATTTTGTAGCCATGTTTCAAAATATTTATTCGGATTTGCTTCCAATTTAAAAAAGGTTAAATCCGAAAAATGGCGAGATGCATACTCTTTTAGCATAGGCAACTCAGGAATATCATCGTCTTTATCGGATGCATAAACAATGGTAGTTGGCAAGCCTACCCACTCTCTCATTGTATAGGCAAACTGTTTTATTGCATGTATTGAAGACGTCGTGCCATCGTAAGCCATTACTACACTAGCGGGCGTTTTATAGCTTTCCGGTAAAAGCAGTACAGGACACTCCGTAGCTTTTAATGTATCTTCAATATATTCCTGTTTAGAAATTTCACCAAGGTTTTCATAAAACAGATCACTACTTAATAGTATCAGATCTGCATACCGGCTTTCACTTTTCAATACTTCTATAACACCTCCGTTAATGGTATCATGCACTCTGTGTTCAATATTGTGTTTAATACAATATGCCTTGAACTTTTCAACATTTATGAAAATATCATTTGCTTCAGTATCAATACTGGGCACATATAACGGGCCTGCAATACCGGCACTATAAAACGTCAACATTTCTGCATAATCTATAGAAGGTAAAAACAACCCTATAGCTAATACCGGCGCTTCAC
>CAMLKS010000428.1 GCA_946480675.1 uncultured Bacteroidota bacterium | reverse complement strand
AGTTTACGTTTTGGCATTTATGTATCTTAGCACTATGAGCAATGAGAAGCTGAGACTGGATAAATACCTATGGTCGATACGCGTGTTTAAAACCCGCACACTGGCTACTAACGCCTGCGATGAGGGTAAAGTAAAGTTCAACGGTGCCAATGTAAAACCATCGCGTACGGTGGCTGTGGGCGATACTTATGAGATACGCACCCCTGCCCGCAAATGGCTTATTGAAGTAACCGGCCTGCTGCACACCCGCCAAAGCTATGAAGAGGCTATAAAATACTATGTAGATAAAACACCGGAAGAAGAGAAAGTAGATAAGCGCATGACGGAAAGCTTCCATACCGGTAAGCGCCTTAGCAAAACAGGCCGCCCGTCTAAAAAACAACGGCGCGACCTGAATGATTTCCTGGGCTTTGATGAAGAACCCGGACTATAAATTTTAGTAAGCAGAAACGAAGTTGCCTTCTTTCACTATTACCCAGTTATCACCAAAGTCTTCACTGCGGAAGATGCCCTTGCTGGTAGCTGCGTATATATATCTTTTAGAAATGCCGTTTTTGTAGTAATCTTCCTTACCTACTATGGCACGTACTGTCATATTTTGTGTAAGGCCTATGCTGGCAGGCTCAAAGTTGGTTTCACCCAGTTTCAGGCGGTAAATACCCTTGCTCGCTGTACCTATCAGCACCGTTTGGTCAAAAGGTGCGTTAGCACAATACAATGGCTCACCTGCAGGCAGGCCAGCGTAGGCATTCCAGGTCGTGCCATCATCCGTGCTGTAAAAAGCACCGCTCTGGCCGCTGTAGTCTACAGCTATCACGGTATTCTCTTTATGCGTCAGGTAGAAAAGGCCCACAGGCAATTTGGTGCCGCCAGTTGTTTTTTGCCATTGCTGGCCGGGATCGGAAAGGCGGAATGTTTCTTTATTGAAATTATCCAGTGCTATCAGCTTACCGCTTTCCAGCTCGGTAAAAGAAGTGATTCGTGTGCCCGCTGGTACATTTTCATCGGTTACAGGTCTCCATTTATCCTTTTCACCAAAATCATCGTTGTATACCATGCCTTTACCCATTTCAGATATAACATACACACGCTTGTACCTTGCCCAGTAGTGCATTATGCTTTGCTCGAAGCCAGCGCCAACAAATTCATAGGTTGGGTTAGAGTTATTACCCGTAAGGCTGTTCTCTATAATGTGCAGATTATATTGATAGAACAGAATATTATTACCCGCCGTAATGATAGACGTGGTAGGGATACCACCATTGAATACTACATATTTATAGTTGAAACCCTCGTTTGTATTCAATATAGTTCCTGAGCTGTCGCCAACATATAATGAGTAAGGTTTTGAAATAACCTGGTTATTATCAATTTCGTTAATCTTCGGTTTGCAGGATTGGAACGTTAGTGCCATCGCTGCCACTACGCCCATGCTATAGATAATGGTACGATTACCCATTGAAAAAATTTTCATCAAGTTTATAAAAAATAGTTAAGAAATCAAAGGTTATATATTAATTCTAAGACAGCAATACCCGGCAGGTGGTTTGTCCTGCCGGGTAATTTCACTTAAATATATAAACATTTTCTGCTATTTCAATGCTACAGGGGCATTTGCCGTTTCACTTTCGTTCATTTTATTGGCAAAGTCCAGTAGCAGCAGCAGGCTGTTTTCTTCTTTGTTTATAAAATTGATGTCCAGGTCGTATTCAAAGGCGTCATTTTTAAAATCGCCGCCTGTAAATAGCACATCACTTACCAGTGTGCGTGCATTGTGCATCATGGCAGCATCCGCAGGCTTTGCACCTGCCGTATCTACACCCGCCATCATGCTTTTTACATCAAAATAAAGGCCGCTGGCGTGGTCATATACCTTCCCTGCATTGCCACTTTTTTTCTGTGCCTTGTAGCTGCCCGCCAGGTAGCCCGCCGCCAGTTCATCTTTGTTCGATAGCACTACGTAGCCTTTATCTATGATGATGGCCAGCTTGGCACCCATCAGTATAGGCACGGCATAACGGCCATTGCCTATAGGTGCCAACATCGAATCGTTCCGGGCTACCTGCAACAGCTTATCAAATTTTTCCTGCTTGCCTATTTTCAGTGCAAACACATAATCGGCATCACTGGTGCCGGTAGTAATAGGCTGCTGCCCCGGGTACAGGCTATCGGCAGGTATAGTTTGCCTCATGTTTTTAAAATTGGTAACCGATACGGCCATATCGCCCGATATGGCATCTGCCACATCTTCTATGGTCAGTCCTTTTTGTGCCAGTGGTATGTTCACAAATCCTATCAGGCCCAATTTATCCAGCATCTGCCTGATGCCTTTGGTAGAAATATGGGCTGCCGCCAGCATGTTCAGGTTACTACCCGGCAGGCGGTCTATCGTTTCTTTATCGGTATTGCCCTTGCCCATTTCCTTATACACACTCCTCATCTCTTCTGATGTGTAATAGCGCATCTTACCGGCTATTTTGCCCGTTTCAAAGTCTATTCCCATGGCCATAGCAGCATCTTTCCACAGGCTGCCTGCTGCGGCCAGCCCGCCGGCCATGCTGCCGGCATGCTGCATGTTCTGAGCCATCAAGGCTTCGTAGTTTA
>CAMLKS010000427.1 GCA_946480675.1 uncultured Bacteroidota bacterium | reverse complement strand
CAAAATGCTGCTATAATATTAAAGCCGGAATACAGCGGCATATTACTCATAGTACCTATATTGATATTAGGGCGTACCATGGATATGGTAGCAGGGCCGAACACTGAAATGTTAAGCATCTCGAAATATTATCGTTTTACTTTTTACCTGACCATGCTGCTATTATTAGTTATAACATTTTTGAATTATGTATTAATTCCAAGATATGGCATTGTAGGTGCAGCGTGGGCTAATACTATAGGCTTGCTTGCATTTAATATTGCCAAAATGATATTTCTATGGAAAAAAATGCACCTGCAGCCTTTTTATAAAAACAGCCTATTAATATTATTAGCCGGCATACCTGCTATTGCCTGCGGCTATTACCTGCCATTTATCATAAACCCCATTTTCGACACTTTCATTCGCAGCGGTATTATAGTAGCTGTTTATGGTGCAGCTATATTATTTTTAAAACCCTCTGAAGACATTACGAAGTATATTAATAGTGTAAAGAAAAGCAAACGGCTGTTCTAGATTCCTCAATGCTTATAAATAGCTGTTTATACTTTCTCTTTTTGGCATGTCATAAAAATGACATAATTTAAATTTTACGTAAGTACTATGTTATGTAAGCAGGTATATATTTACTTTTATGGCCTGCTCCGTTTTGATTATCCCATTTTATTCTAACTATTTTAAATAGGTGACCAACTCATCTATAACATAGTGATGTATTATCTATGAAAAAAGAATTTTTTTTAGGCAAGCTATGCCTGATGCTTTGCTTAGTAACCCTTCAATTAAACAAGGCATCTGCTACTCATATTTATGGTGCAGACCTATTCTATACGCATTCCAGCGGCAGTACTTATAATATATCTCTTGTAATATATGGCGATTGTGGAGGTGCCGCACTTTCTAACCTATATAGTGCTTCCCCTACTGTTGATATTTATAACGGCAGCACTTATGTTACCAGTATATCCCTTACTCAGCAAGGTGCATCCGTTGGGGTAGAGGTAACACCTGTTTGCCCATCCCAGCTTAGTAACACTAATTGTGTAAGCACATCGGGCACAGTACCTGGTGTGAAAAAGTTTGTCTATACAGGAAGTTATACATTATCTGCTACGTCATCGAATTGGCGTTTCAGATATGATGGTGCTATAGGAAGCAGCGGCGGCGCAGGGCGAAGCACTTCAATAACCAATATTGTATCGGGAACCTCCGGCACAATCTTGGCTTTGGAGGCTACCTTGAATAACAATACAGCTAATAATTCTTCCCCGGTTTACACCACTATACCTACACCTTTCTTTTGTGCCGGCATAGGGGCTAATTACAACCCCGGCACGGTAGACCCTAATGGCGATAGTCTGAGTTATAGCCTTGTGCCCGGGCTTTTGGGAGGGGGGAGCGGAGGCACTGTTAGTTACCTTACGGGCTACAGTGCCACGGCTCCATTGTCTTGCAGCACGGGTACTTTCAGTTTTAGTGCTACCACCGGGCAGCTCAGTTTCACTCCCAATATCGTTCAGCGTTCTTTGGTAGTAAATAGGGTAGAAGAATACCGCGGGGGGGTGCTGGTTGGAAGCAGCATGCGTGAAATGACTTTCGTAGTGCTAAGTTCCTGCAGTGGTAACCCGCCCACAGGCGCTATGAGTTCTGCTTCTGCAGGCACTCTCAATTCTGCAGGTACTATATTGAATGTTTGTAAATCAAGTGGCACACTTACTTTTAGCCTGAACCCTACTGACCCGGAAGGAGATACCATTAATATGCAATGGTCGGGGATACCGGCAGGGGCAACTTTTAGTGTAAGTAACAATAACACCACAGCACCCACAGGCTCATTTTCGTGGAACTTAAGTACGGTAGCGCCCGGCTCATATAACTTCTTTATTACCTATACGGACAACGGATGCCCTTTGTCAAGCAGGCAAACTTTAGTTTATACCATTGTTGTATTGCCGGAACCTACACTCGTGTTTTCACTTGTTTACCCGGCTACCTGCACCAAGAAAGCCGTATTTGATCTAACACCTAGTGTATCACCGTCACCCTGGGCCATTACCATATTACAAGGGGCAACCACTATCCATAGTTTTACAGGGCTCACCGGTACGCAACGCGATAGCTTATCTCCCGGCACCTATACATTCAGAACACGTAATAGCAATACCTGCTTTAAAGATACCAGTATTACCATTGCCCCGCCCCCGGATATAGTGCCCGCCGTATCGCTGACCCACCCTTCATGTCATGGCAGTACCAATGGCAGTATCACTATTACCGGCACGGGTGGCAAAACGCCTTTCACCTATGCTATAGGCAACGGCGCATATAGCACCACCAATACGTTTACAGGATTGGCTGGAGGTACCTATACATTGCATATACTGGATAGTAACGATTGCCAAAAAGATACTACTGTAACATTGATAGATCCTTCGGATATCGTTATAAGTGTAGCTTCTGCCAAACCGAAGTGTAATTATTATAATAGCGGACTTATAACTTTCACCGCTTCCAATGGTGTATCGCCATACCAGTACGCACTAGGCTCCGGCAGTTTCAGCAGTGCCAACAGTTTTGCTGGGCTATTTTCGGGCACTTATGTATTG
>CAMLKS010000426.1 GCA_946480675.1 uncultured Bacteroidota bacterium | reverse complement strand
GTATGCGAAGTGATATAAAGATATTCGAAGTGCCCAACCTGCAAGCCGTGATATATGCTGTGGGCTCTCCCAAGGGCAACATCTACTATACGTCTTACAATAAAAATTCCATCCGCAGGGGTATGAATGGTGCAGAACTGTTCAAAATGCTGAAGAACGATGCGGTGCTTTTCCAGCGCCAGTTTGGAGAAGAACTGAAGAAAGGTAAACTGGTGAAGTAACACTTATAAATATTGTAGAATAAGAAAAAGCCCGACATATATATGTCGGGCTTTTGTAAAATTATCTATGTCGCTTCGCGTTACCTGTTCTGCTGATTAAATAAAAATTAAAATCTAAAAACCTATGTGATGATTTCTGTATTCAAATTTTAATGTCTTTTTCATGTGGACAGTATGCTCTATATATCAGTTCGGTATAACAGTTCTTTAATGTAGATATGTTGTTTTCAAAGCATGCCAAACGTAATTTTTTGCATGTGTTGTTATGTGCTTAACTAATGATGTAGTTGGGTTTACCACATTTTAATAAGCATTTTAAGGTTGCTTTAATGTAAGGTGCATAAGGTATATTATAATTTTGACTTTGACAGACATAACTTTTATTATGTCAAACACTTACTCAAAGGCAGTAGCAGCATGACCTTACTGCAGTAAACCAGCTATTTATGAACTATAAGAACATATCTATTTTACATATTTTTTTGTTGTGTATCGGCCTGATAAATGGTTATCAGGCACTTGCACAGCCGCTTAGTGGTGTTTATACTGTAGGGGGAACAGGGGCACAATATGCTTCTTTAAGCGCCATTGCTGCCGATCTTAATACATACGGTGTGAATGGCCCTGTAGTAATAAACATCAGTGATGGTACTTATACTACTAATGTGTGGCGTGCTTCATTTGGTAATATCTCCGGGGCAAGTGCTACGAATCGAATTGTAATAAAATCTGCATCCAACGATGCTACAAAAGTGACGATAGATGTAGATGGCACATCCTCGGATAACTATGTGATACATTTCGACGATGCGAACTATATTACACTTGCCCACCTGACACTTATTAATAATCACAGCAGCTATGGTACCGTTGTACATTTTGAAGGAACAGCCTCCTATGATACAATTAGAAACTGCGTATTGAAGGGATATACTACAACATCCAGCAGTACAGACCACAGCGTATTGTATGCTTATGGTTTCACAGGCCAGCATAATGTAATAATCAACAATAAAATACAAGAGGGCGGCACTTCTATCTATTGGCGCGGATCAGGTACAACTACGTGCGCAACAGCTACTACTTTCCATGGAAACCTTATAACTAATACTAAAGGGTACTACGGTATCTATGCCTATTACAATTCCGGGCTCAGTTTCAACAATAACACTTTGCAACGCTCATCTACCGATCAGTACAGGAGTGCTTATATGTATTATAGCGATAACGATTTTTCTTTCAGCAATAATACATTTCGGGTTACTGCCGGCTCTACACTTTATGGCCTGCAACTGTACTATATAAATTATACCTCTCAGAATCCCGGAGCTACGGTTGTATTCGAGAACAATGATTTAGAATTCAATAATACTTCTACCACCTATGCAAGATTGGCGTATGCCTATTACTTACACAATCGTAATAATACCGTATCTATAAAAGGCACATCAGGCAGTACCTACTCGCAACTATTGAATTACTATTGCTATTACTCAAGGGCGGAAAATAACACATTAAGTATTGAGCATTCAAGTGGTGGGTATTTGTATAACTATATTAACTATAATGGAAATGCAAGCGATAGTGTTTTAAATAATCAAATATCACTGAAGGGTAAAAGCACTAGTATTGATAATTATGCGGCCGCCTATTTATATGGAGTCACTAAGAATAATATCATCAATATTTCCAACACGTCGGGTACAGTAGATAACCATGTAGGTTATTATAATTATGGTGGGTTGTTTATCGGCAACGAGACAAATATTACAACTACCACAGGAACAATTTATGGGCTTAAGAATTATAATTATAACGGGAGCGCAACAGGGGGCGGTATTGTTGGGAACCGCTTTGATCTGAGAAGTACATCAGGGACTATATATGGCTTGTATGCCTACCAGGCAGCCAATGATAAATATATAAGTAACCTTATTACAACGAAAACGAGTGGAAGTAGTTATCTGTATAGTGCAGGTAGTGGCATTTATCGCGATCTGTACATGTTTAATAACACGTTTCACAGTAATAGCACAGGGAGTACCAACTATCTTATATATATACCCAATTCTAAATCCAGCACATACAGTGGCAATAGCATTTTCATGAACAATATTTTTTCCAGAACTGTAGGTACCGGAAATGCTGTGCAGATAAATAACAACTCAAATATTATTGCCGATTATAACAATTATTACACCTTTATCGGCAGCACGAAGTTTGCTGCTACATCGCCATCGCTTTCCACTACCTCTTTGCAAACATGGAGAACGGCTGTAGAGCAGGATAGTAACAGCCTTACGTATGACCCCGGATATATGGATATGAATGCTAACGATTATCGTCCTGATCCTGCCAATGCAAACAGTTGGTCGGTGCATGGGAGAGGT
>CAMLKS010000425.1 GCA_946480675.1 uncultured Bacteroidota bacterium | reverse complement strand
TTGGAGAAGCAAAAAAGAACAACCACGTAACGAAGGAAGACAGAAAATGCAACTCAAAGTAAATAACCACACATGAATATCTACTTAAAATCAAATCCCATACTTGCATCAGCTAAGGATAAATATTATACTTGTTTCTTAAACAATTAAAATAATATGAAAAAACTTGTCCTCTTCGGTTTACTGGCCTTCTCCATGACATCCCTTACATCATGCATGAAAGAATACACCTGCAACTGTCCCGGCGGCACCAAAGCAACCGTGAAAACAGTCAGCAAATCAGAAGCGAAGAAATCATGTGAAGAAGAAACAAACGGAATTTGTACACTATAAGTACAACCTGTTAATCATACTTTACCGTGCCGCTGCATACGCAGCGGCATTTTTTATTTACCCAAACCTGCCTGAGAAAATATCCCCTCATCAAGGCACAACAGCCCGGCACAACAGTAGCACCACAGCCCCATCGGCAGCCACCGACAATCACCCTGTGATTGATTGTCGGGCTCCTTTTTTTGGTTCTTTTTTGGGAGAAGCAACCGCGCAGCGCTCAGCGAGACCATTGAAAAGACAAAAGATATCGAGATAAAAAAAGAACAACCACGTAACGAAGGAACACACTATAAAAAGAACAACCACATAAGGAAAGCAACAAACAACACAAAAGAAGAAAACTACCCCTGGTTCGCATGCACCGAAGGCACCCCACTCCCCTTCATCCGCTGGTAGCCCGCATGTATCAGGCATATACCAATAAACTCCGTCACATACAGCACCTCTATATACCCAAACTTCGAAGCCGACCCGCCAATGCCCGGCAGCAAGCCCCCCGCAGCAATCAATACATTCCCCCAAAACTTGCTCTTATCTATCACCGTACGGTAGTACAGCACCGCAGAATATATAGCACCACCTACCAGGAACACAAAAGCATACAGATTGATGATTGGTGTCAGCGCACGTATAAAGCTCCATTCCAGCAGCCTGCCGCTCAGTTTCACATCCGCACCCCGCGCTACCGGTTCCAGTGGCGATAATATCACCAGCAGTATAGTCGTCGCTATTACGCTCACCAATGCTACAGACAGGCGGTGGGCTGTCTTGCGTTTAAAAAGCAAGTACACCGTACCCTGCGCCAGTGGCGCACCACCCAGCAACGCACCAAATATATACCAGGCTTTAAAATTAACGGGCGAATACCCGCTCAGGGCATGTATGCTTTCGCTCACGGTGCCCGCACCGTAAAAGAACACGCCTATCGTCCACCACATAATGTGCAGCGAGGCCGTATTTTTTCTCCAGTGCTGATATAGCTCTATGAAAAAGAAAATACAGAAAAGCGTTGTAGCCAGTGGCAGAAAGTAAAGCAAGCAAACACGTATTTAATGGCAAAGCTATAAAGATGCCCTATTGTACAAATATTGCATTGTCATCGCATTGCAATATTTGTCATAAACAAAATGGGAGCTATAATAGCTCCCATTTTTTTATAATGGCAGATGCCTTATTTGGAAACTACCATGCGTTTCGTATCCGCTTCTTTTCCATCTACTATCAGTGAATACAGGTACATGCCCGGTTGTAGTTTTTCACCGCTTATGGTTACCTGTCCTTTACCTTTTGCAGCAGGGTATTTCATCAGTTCCCTGCCGGTCAGGTCGTAGATGATGATGTAGGCCGCTTGCTGCATAGTTTGCAGGTCATACCCTATCACCGTTTCCTTACCAAAGGGGTTCGGCGCATTCTGGTACAGCACATTGCCCGTTTGCGTCATGGCACCGCGGTAGCTGGCTACCTGTGCTTTCAGCTCTGCCACTTCAGTTTTCAGTTGCTCTATTTCCGTTTTCATAGCACCATCTGCACCCTGCAGTGGCACGCGGCTGTTATACACATAGCCCATGTCGTCTATCACCAGTATCGTACCGCTGCCTGGCTCCAGGTTTTCAAAGCGGATGTCAGATGTAGCATTAGGCGCATTATCCCAGTTATTACCATATTGGCAATCTACATGCAGGCGTGCAGTCGGGTTCATAGTATTCCATCCCATGCGGCCCGCATTGGGGTCTATATTATTAGGGCCACCCGGTGTCAGTATACCGCGGTAGCTGTTTTCAGTCTGTATGTCTACACTGAATTTGTTTTTCGTACCGAAAATATGGTTGCCATTCAGTATCGTATTGCCCTTCACTTTCCAGTAGCATTCATCACTGCAGTTGTCCGGCTTGCATTCATAACCCACACAGTCAGGGTTATAATCATCTACAATGATATTGCCTGCCGCGCTGATAGTTCCGTTCACGCACATACCTATCGGGTTGTTGCCACCTACAGGGCTCGTATTCGTTTCTTCTACACGCACTTCAAATGTATGCGTACCCGCACTCAGCGTTTGCGTAAAGGCTACCGGCCATGCAGTAAAATAGTTAGTCCCGCTGAAGGGCTGCGAAAAACCGGGCACTGCTACGCCATCTACATATACAGCGCTTATCAGGTTATCATCGTAGAAGTTCATGTCAAATGTGATGTCCCCATCTTCGCATAGCCGGAAGCTGCGGCTGTATAATATATAATCACCTGCGTAAGCTATGGCTCCCGGCGTTGCGTGGCTTGAAGCATCGCAT
>CAMLKS010000424.1 GCA_946480675.1 uncultured Bacteroidota bacterium | reverse complement strand
TAAAAGACAATTTCTGATACCACGGGGATTTGCACATGGCTATTCGGTATTGAGCGAAACCGCTGAAGTATTTTACAAATGCGATAACTTTTACGATAAAGGTGCAGAAGGCGGTGTAAATTATGCCGACCCTGCACTGGCTATCGATTGGAAGATAAACCTGAAAGAGGCTATCGTTTCAGATAAAGACATAGCACAGCCTTTGCTGAAAGACGCGAATTATCATTTTTAAAAGGTATACTGTATGAATGCATCCCTTGCTGAAAAGCAGGGGATTTTTTCTTTATAGCCATTATAAATTTTCAAATAGCTACTTCGATAAAACTAATACTTAAATTATACCGAACGGTATATTTTTACATCATAATGCATACAGCTGGTGCATTGCAATATCAAAACTTAATAATCTTAAAAAAAGAAGAAAATGAATCCTACAAACAATACAGTACTGATAACAGGTGGCAGCGCAGGCATAGGGTTTGAAATAGCCAAACAGTTTGCAGCACTTGGCAATAAGGTAATAATAGCTGGTCGTAACGCAGAACGCCTGCAAAAAGCAGCGTCACAAATACCGGGAGTAACAGCTATACAGGCAGATGTTACGAATAAAGAGGACGTAGCCCGACTGGTAAGCATCATCAAAACCCAACACCAGGATCTAAACCTGCTCATAAACAATGCAGGGAATGCCTTTGTATATACACTGGATGGTGAAAACAATGCTTATAGCAAAGCAACAACTGAAATGGACACCAACTATTTATCTATTGTAAACCTTACAGAACAATTGCTTCCCATATTACGCACTAAACCGGATGCTGCCGTGGTAAATGTTTCGTCTATCGTAGCCTTTGCACCTTCTGCAATTTTGCCTACCTATACTGCCAGCAAAGCAGCACTGCATGCTTATACAAAAACACTGCGTTATACATTAAGGGATACAAATGTAAAAGTGTTCGAACTGATGCCACCGCTGGTAGATACCGAGTTTTCTACTGAAATAGGTGGACAGAATGGTATAAAGCCATCTGTTGTAGCCAATGATTTGCTGAAAGCCTTAGAAACAGACAAATATGAGATACATGTGGGTGATACTGCTGCCATCTACCAGTTGTCATTAAAGTCACCGCAGGAAGCTTTGTTAGCGATGAATAACAGGTAAGCGAGCAAGAAGAGCAGGCCATTCAAGCCTGCTCTTCTTATATTGTATAAGTTGTTGGCTACCTGTTCCCAAACAATAAACTGCCTATCCTTACCATAGTGCTACCCTCTTCTATGGCCAGCTTGTAATCGCCGCTCATACCCATGCTACAGGTATTGAAATGTGGTTTTGCTATAAAATAAGACTGCTGTACCAGCTTGAAGGTATTGTGCAACCTGGCAAACTCGGCACGTACTTTAGCTTCATCATCAGTAAAGGTAGCCATACCCATCAGGCCGCATATCTCTACATTTTGCAGCTGTGCTTTTTGAGCCTCGTAATAGTCCAGCAGTTCTATAATGCCCGTTTCATTGAGGCCGTGTTTGGTTTCCTCATCGGCTATGTGTAGTTGTAGTAATACTTTTATAGTCCGGCTATGCTTAGTTGCCTGTTTGTTTATTTCTTGTAGTAGCTTGAAGCTATCTACCGCGTGTATCATATGCACATACGGTGCTATGTATTTTACTTTATTGCTTTGCAGGTGGCCTATATAATGCCAGCGTATATCGGCAGGCAATACGGGTTGCTTCTCTGCCAGTTCCTGCACATAGTTCTCACCAAAGTCGCGCTGGCCAAGGTCGTATAGTGCTTGTATATCGCTTACCGGTTTGGTTTTCGATACCGCCACCAGTGTTACGTTCTTCTGCTGCAATTCGGCAGTAATAGCCTGCCATGCGGCTGTATTTACCATACTTAATACTGCTCCTGTTCGTTAGGGAAATCTTTGCTCTTCACATCGCTGATGTAGTGCTCGGTAGCTTTTTTCATCTCGTCGTACAGGTTGAGGTACCTGCGCAGGAAGCGTGGCGAGAATGATTTGGTGATGCCCAGCATATCGTGCATTACCAGTACCTGTCCATCTACGTGCATACCGGCGCCAATGCCTATCACGGGTATCTTCAATGCCTCTGCTACGCGCTTGCCCAATGTGGCGGGTATCTTTTCCAGCACCAGTGCAAAGCAGCCTGCTTCTTCCAATAACAGTGCATTCTTTACCAGTTGTTCAGCTTCGGCTTCTTCTTTGGCACGCACGGTATAGGTACCAAATTTATATATCGATTGTGGTGTAAGCCCCAGGTGGCCCATAACAGGTACACCTGCACTTATAATGCGTTTTACAGACTCTATTACTTCCTCGCCACCTTCCAGTTTTATAGCATGCCCGCCCGATTCTTTCATAATGCGGATGGCCGAGTTCAATGCTTCTTTACTATTGCCCTGGTAGCTGCCAAAAGGCATATCTACCACCACCAGGCAGCGGTCTACCGCACGCACTACACTTTGGGCGTGGTATATCATCTGGTCGAGCGTGATGGGGAGCGTGGTTTCGTGGCCTGCCATTACATTGGATGCACTATCGCCCACCAGCAATACATCTATACCGGCATCATCAAAAATGCGCGCCATAGAGAAATCGTAAGCCGTCAGCATG
>CAMLKS010000423.1 GCA_946480675.1 uncultured Bacteroidota bacterium | reverse complement strand
CGGCGCATTTCTTCTTCTAAAGCTTCTCTTAATGCCTGGCGGAATGGTATAGAACGCATATCTTGATTTAGTATTTAAGTAAGTGCCCCGAAGGGCGCGTAAAGATAGTAATTAACAGGTTATTTCTTATCAGGATGGAACAGTACGGTACTGTTCATGCCATTTTCATTGAATTTCAGTTTCAGCGATGTATCTGTAAGCTGTATTACATCCATTTTCAGGATAGTGCCGGCACCTTTCAGCTTTTGCTCATCCAGTACCAGCAGGCTGTCGTCTTCAAAATACCATTTGGTAGAATCTATCTGCCCGCTGAAGTTCATTTGTACAATGCCATCTTTCCTGAAGTGAAACCAGGTATTTTGAACCGCATGCTGTTGCATGGCCTTATAGTCATTCAACTGGGCACGCAGCGATTCGCGTGCGCTATCTATATTGGTAATGCCGTATACCGCAAGGTTGGTGGCAGCATCGCTGTTTTTTCCGAAAGTATCAAGGAATACCTGCTGTTCGTTTATCTGTGCATCCAGTTGCGGGTTTTCTACCGAAACGGCTACCCAGCGCTTGGCCAGCATATCTTCTTTTTTAGCCTTGCAGGAAAACAGCACGAGGGGCAGTGCCAGTAACCAGAGCGATTTGTTTGTATGTGCTGTCATATGTAGTTATGGTATGATAAGCCTGAAATAGTTTTTCCATTCTTCTGATGAAAGCAAACGCTCTAACGACGGAAACTTCGACTGGTCTGTTATCCGTGAGTAGATAGCTTTCAGGAAGGTATATTTTTCAGGATCGTTGGTAAGCGTAATGGTTAGGATACGTACCTGGTTAGTAGTATAGCAATTGCCGTCTACTTTGGCCAGCAGGTATTTCAGCCTTGTTTTTTCTGTTTTATCGTTTGCCTTTTTCAGTATGGCTTCAAACAGGTCGTTATCTACCGCTTTAGGGCAGTCGCTGTTAACGATGGCCACCCTGGGGCGGTGGTAAGAAGTATTCTCTACAACTATGGTGTTATTATCCTGCCTGTTTTTTTCATTGCCCAGTTCTATATCGTTCATAAACTGTGGGCTGTTGGATGCCACAGGCGGGGTAGCAACCGGGGCGGATGTAGCTGTAGTGGCAGGTGGGGGAGTAGTCGTTTCTGCTTCTACAGCTTCCAGTGTTGCTATGTTTGTTACTTCTTCCGTATTTACAGGCGCTTCTTCTACTACTTCGGGTGCAGTGCCGGCAGGTGTTTCAACAGGTGTATTTACAACGGCAGCCGGGGCTTCCTGTATGTCGGCAGGCACATGGTCGTCTTCTGCTTTATTGCCTGCCTGCAAATAGAATTGCTGATTGATATCGAAAAGGGCAAACCCTGTTTCAGTGCGTGTCAGCAAAAATCCCCGAAAACCATTTTCAGGTACCTGTATGGTAAAGCTTTGTGCCGGGTAGGCATTTTGCTGAAATAATACTTGTATGCGAATAGGGCCGGGTGCCAGCTGCGATATGATGCAGTAATTTTTGCCGTAGCGTGGCAACATCTCGTCTTCAAACTTTACATAGAAAGGCGTTTGTTTATCACCCTGTATATATACATAAGAAAAGCGGCTGGCATACGATTGCCAGCCTGCCAGCAGGAACAGAGTAATGAAGAATAGTTTATTCAGAGAGGTACGGATGTGCATCATTATTCCATTTCTATCAATACAGTACCTTTTTCTACCGCGGTGCGCTCTGCTATTTTAATAGCTTTTACCGTAGCGGGGCCGCTGGCCTTCAGTACGTTTTCCATCTTCATGGCTTCCAGTATCAGCAGTCCGTCGCCTTTGTTTATCTGTTGTCCCGGTTCTACCAACACTTTCAGTACCATGCCCGGCATCGGCGCTTTTACAGGCTCTACTTTCTGCAGCGATTTCAAATCCATGCCCATGCTGCTCAGCAGTTGGTCTATCGGTTCTTTGATGGCTACTTTATATACCTGGCCGTTTACCTTCAGCGATACTTCTTTGTTTTTGGTATCTATGTTTTCTACAGTAGCTGTATAGCTTTTGTTATTAAGGATAACACTTATTAAACCGTTTGGCTGCATTTGTATATCCAGGTCGGCAGGGGTTTCGTCTATATACCATTGTCCGTCCTGGTTGTTGACAGCGTAAGTATTGCGTTCGTTAATTGTGGTTTGCAGCATGAAGGCCGGTAAATTTTAGCGCAAAAATAGTCATTTAGTGTCCTTATGCCGCATTTTTCGCTATATAATGCGTTAAAACCTGCAATTGCCATCTTTAACCCCACGATGGGTTATGAGAATGGGCGGCATATACTGTATTTTAGCAGCTTACAAACAGGAATAATGAGTTTCAGCCGGCAGTCAGTACAGGTTATATTAGCGGGAGTTATATGCATAGCGGCATCGTGCAGCAGCAAAAAAGCAGCACGCAATAATGTGACACTGGAAACAGTTGCCGTAAGTGCCAAAAACAATGCAGCCACTTACAGGGCTACCAGCACTAAAACCTGGGAAATTGTGCATACAAAAGCCGCCCTTTCCTTCCACCTGAAAGAGAAAACGGCAGAAGGGCGGGAGTGGGTATCGCTGCATCCTTATTTCTATAATGCAGATACGCTGTTGCTCGATGCCAAGAGCATGAAGATAGATACCGTTATGCTG
>CAMLKS010000422.1 GCA_946480675.1 uncultured Bacteroidota bacterium | reverse complement strand
AATATCCTAATGAAAAATATACCCTGATATTCAAAACAACCTATACAGAACCCGGCTATAATGTATATGTAACGCGCAAAAATGCTGAAATAGATGGTGAGGCATGGATAGTTGAAACATCAAACCCTGGTACACCTTTAGCCAGGATATCTGTGCAAAATTGTCCCGGGCGCACATTTGGCGGTAACGACTATGACACCGGTACACGTATACAAGAATCTTATGCGGTAGCAGGTAAGGGACTGGGTAAATTCATAGACAAAGAAGTTAAGTAATAAAAAAGCGCCTGTTTAGGCGCTTTTTTAAGCTTGTTGAGCGAGATTTAGCCTTGTTGCCAACCACGAATCCTTTATTGGAACCAGCCAACGGGTCATCAAATCTTTCTTTGTAGCTACCACGTTATTAAAAAGCGGTGTTTCCATACTGATATAGCCTTTTTCCAAAGCATAGCTCACTTGGTTTAAGGGCAGCATTTCTGCTTTGCCTTTTACCAAAAAGGTAAGCATCAGCCTGTCAAACATATCTACATCATATTGTCTTTCAATGCTTTTTATAACACGAACAGAACTGTCTGTGCTACAACCACCCACTTTAATATCCGTTTCATCTGCAATTACTACTATGAACTGCCTGAACAGTAACTTTGCCCATCCTTTTACAGGGTCGCCATGCGATTGCCATTGGGTGTAAAACTGCTCCAGTTGCTCATTTATTTCTTTTTCTTCCTTTTCAATAAATGCCCTGCTGCTCTGGTATATCCATACACGTGCCTCATCTGCAAAATCTGCGGGTATCAGTGATTTTAATTCTTCTAAATACATAGCGTGCAAAGTTACGTTATATGTGGCTGACAGCAGTAGTGGCCTTATCTCCATTCTTTATATGGATATTTATCCAGCTCTTAAGCCTGCCTGCCATTTGTTTGTATTGCCGGGAAGGAGAGGTAACAGTAAACTTATCGCCACTAAAATGGCTATTTACCAATATTTGGTGGTCGTCAGAAATAAATATCATCACCTCACGATAGTCGCCACGCATACTCAGGTTTTTACTAAGTATCATAAACACCTCCGGTGCTTCCGGATGCTGCGTATATGCCAGTCTTTGTGATTGAAAGAACTGTTGCAATAGTTCCTGGTTTCGTTGTAAGTGAAAGGGTGTGGCTATCTTTTTAAAGGAAAGTACACTGTAGTACTGGTAGATACTAATGCCTATGCCCAAAGCGGCCATTATTACTACAAGTGCTGTTATGCCAAACTTATTGGTAAGAAAGAACATTGGCCATGCCAACCTGAGAAAGAAAAAGCCCAGGAAAAAGATAAATGCAGATGGCATCAGCGTACGCTTACTAAGCGGGTAGCGTCCCTTTCTTTTAATAAAGGCCAGGTCTTTCAGTAACCTGTTTTCCCAACCTGCTTTAGTATTATTACCTGATAATAATTTCATGTATTAATCTGCCAATGAACGGGCTACCATTTCTGCAATATCCAGCACCATCACACTATCTTCCTTCTCTTTATTTTTCACGCCGTCCATCAGCATGGTAGTGCAAAAAGGACAATTAGCTGCTATTACCGTAGCACCTGTTTCCAAAGCTTCTGATGAACGCTCAAAATTGATGCGTGTATTGCCTGGTTCATCTTCTTTAAACATTTGCGCACCGCCTGCACCACAGCACAAGCCATTGGTACGGCAACGCTTCATCTCTACCAGTTCTACATCCAATGCCTTTAACACTTCGCGTGGCGCTTCATATATGTTATTACCACGGCCTAAATAGCAGCTATCGTGATATGTTATTTTTTTGCCTTTGAAATCGCCGCCTTCTTTCAGGCGCACGCGACCATCATTTATCAGCTGCTGCAGAAAGGTAGTATGGTGTATTACTTCGTAAGTTCCGCCGAGTGGGGGATACTCATTCTTCAATATGTTGAAACAGTGTGGGCAGGCTGTAACTATTTTCTGCACGCCATACATATTCAGGGTTTGTATATTGTTATATGCCATCATCTGGAAAAGGAACTCATTACCTGCACGTCTTGCAGGGTCTCCGGTACACATTTCTTCCTTGCCCAGGATGGCAAACTTCACACCTACTTTATCCAGTATCTGTGCAAAGGCTTTGGTTATTCTCTGCGCTCTCTGGTCAAAACTGCCGGCGCACCCTACCCAAAACAATACTTCAGGAGATTCGCCATTGGCAGCATATTCGGCCATTGATTTTATATGCATAGTTGTAATTTCTGTAATTAAATAATTGATCCAATCGTCATTCTAAGCATTTGCCATTTCTTCCGCCCACTTATCACGTTCATCGGGGCTAAATTTCCATGGTGCCATGTTGTTCTCTATATTGCCAAACATCATGTTCCATTCCTGCGGGCTATTACTTTCTTCCATCACCAGGTAACGGCGCAGTTCGTGTATAATATCCAGCGGTTCTATCCCTACGGGGCAGGCTTCTACACAAGCCTGGCAGGTGGTACAGGCACGTAGTTCTTCAGTAGTGATATAGTCGTGTACCAGTGTTTTGCCATCGTCTACAAATTGACCTTTGTTTTTATTGATGTTCCTACCTACTTCTTCCAGCCTGTCGCGGGTATCCATCATTATCTTACGCGGCGATAGTTTTTTACCAGTAATAT
>CAMLKS010000421.1 GCA_946480675.1 uncultured Bacteroidota bacterium | reverse complement strand
AAGGATAGCGAATGGAACGGAGTGAATATTATTCATTGTGCTGATCCGGAAAACGTACTGGGCACAGCAGGACAGTTTCTTTACGACCTGAACTGTTTGAATGACGCTCATAAACGCAATTTTGACGTGTTGCTGCAACTGGGCTATACCAGCAATAGCCTTTGGCATATGCGATGGCCCAAATCGTGCAAGCATATAGTGAATATGGATGGGCTGGAATGGAAACGTTCCAAATACAGCAAGCCTGTGCAGTGGTTTCTGCGACATGCTGAAAAATGGGCAGCCAAACATGGCGATGTACTGATAGCCGACTCTATAGGGATACAGGAATATCTGAAAGAGAAATACAACAAAGAATCCCACTTTATAGCCTACGGTTCTGATATATTTGAAAGCCCTAGCGAAACAGTGCTGCAATCTTACGGCTATGATGCTTATAGCTACCATATGCTGATAGCGCGCATGGAGCCGGAAAATAATATAGAACTGATCATTAAAGGCTACCTGCAAAGTGGAGATAAAAAGCCGCTATTGATAATAGGTAAAACTGAAAATGCCTTTGGTACCTACTTACTGAACACATATGGTAATCAACCGGGCGTAACCTTTTTAGGCGGTATTTACGACCTTGCTATTATTAATAACCTGAGGTATTATTCGCACTTGTATTTTCATGGCCATTCAGTAGGGGGTACCAATCCATCTTTACTCGAAGCTATGGGTAGCAGTGCCCTGATAGCTGCGCATAATAATGTCTTCAATAAAGCAGTATTGGGAACAGATGCGTTCTATTTCAGTAATGAAGATGAGATAGCAGATATCATTAAAACGCAAACTGATAAGCAGGCGAGCCAGACATTTATCCGGCATAACATCGAAAAAATACGCACCCAATATAATTGGGTGCGTATCGTAAATATGTATGAAGCCGTAATGTTAGAAGCCGCTTCTTTATAGTCTTACTATTTTATTGTCCTGGTTTTAAACTTGTTGATGGCATTGCGCGTAAAATCGCTCAGCACCAGTCTGCCGCTTATGGCTGCACGCTCTATCAGCAAGGTGTCCCAGTTTTCGGTACCATGCCAGAATACTTTTTTCAGTTCTGCCATTGCTTCCGGGCTGCTATGCGACAGGCGTTCTGTCAGGTTGTTAATGGCATCGTCCATTTCATCTACAGAATTATACAGTTCTGCATACAGGCCATGTTTCTTAGCCCATTCTGCAGAGCGCCATTCCGTAGCATCGATAGCAAGCTGAGAAAAGCAAGACAAGCCAATTTTCCTTTCAACTGCAGGGCCTACTACAAACGGGCCTATACCTACTGCCAGTTCGCTCAGTTTTACAGAAGCTTCTTCCGTAGCAAAGGCATAATCTACCGCAGCTGCAAGGCCTACGCCACCGCCTACTGCTTTACCATGTATGCGGCCAATGATGAACTTAGAGCATTTACGCATGGCATTGATTACTTTGGCAAATCCACTGAAGAATTCTTTGCCCTGCGCCTCATTGCTGATAGCTACCAGTTCATCGAAAGATGCACCTGCACAAAAAGCCTTTTCACCAGCACTGCGTACGATGATAACTTTTACATCTTTTATATTGCCTAACTCGGTTATGGTATGAGCCAGATCACTCAGTATAACACCCGGCAAAGAATTGCTGGCAGGGTGGAAGAATTCAACGGTTGCTATAGCATGATGCACTTCACTGCGTACATATCCTTCTGTGTGCTGCATAATATTATTTTAGATTACAAATATACAATCAGGGATAATGGTATTATTCCTGATTTCTTTTCTTTACCATGGTCAGAATAGTAGCAATGGCAACTGTTTCGCCTGTTTCATCATACACATCTACCAGCCATTTTACGATACCCTTGGCTATATCATCTTCGGTGCGCTTTTCCTGGTCTACCTTTTCCTTCACTGTCAGCTTCACGCCGATGGTCATGCCGGGGTATACAGGTTTGGTAAAGCGAGCCTCATCTATGCCGTAGTTAAGCAATACAGGACCTTTTTTTGCATCTACAAACAAGCCTGCTGCTTTTGATAACACAAAGTAACCATGTGCTACACGACCTGTAAAAATCGTGCCTTCCAGCGATGTAGCATCCATATGGGCATAGAAGTTGTCGCCGCTTACATTGGCGAAATTGGTGATGTCCGTTTCGCTCACTGTATGCTTAGCAGTAGTCACGGTATCGCCTATCTGCAGGTCTTCAAAATGCTTACGGAACGGGTGAACTTCTGTTTCGTTTTGTTTTGCGCCTTGCTGATATACGTTAGTGATGCGTGTGATGGTAGTAGGAGAACCTTGTATGGCCGTGCGCTGCAGGTAATGCAGCACACCACGTTTGCCACCCATTTCCTCGCCGCCACCTGCGCGGCCGGGACCACCATGCACCAGCAATGGCATAGGTGAGCCGTGGCCGGTGCTTTCTTTAGCACAGTCGGCATTTAGTACCAGTACGCGGCCATGCATCACGGCTGTACCCAATACAAATTCTTTAGCCACATCATCATCGGCAGTTATTACCGAACATACCAGCGAGCCTTTACCCATCTTAGCTAATTCTACAGCATCGTCAATAGTATTGTAAGGCATGATAGTAGATACCGGGCCGAAAGCTTCTATATTATGTACATCTGTATTTTT
>CAMLKS010000420.1 GCA_946480675.1 uncultured Bacteroidota bacterium | reverse complement strand
TGAATAGAGGCGTTACGACACTGGTGTTTTATGATCCGCAACAGAAACAGAAAGTGAATATGCCACAGCAATTGATGGATTGCCTTGCCCCGTTTTTTACAAAATAGTATATGCCAAAGACCAAAGCAGTAATAATAACGATAGGTGACGAGTTGCTGATAGGACAAACCATAGATACCAATTCGGCATGGATAGCCAGACAGCTGAACCCATTGGGTATAGATGTGGTGCGCAGAGTAGCAGTAGGAGATACGGAAGATGCCATCAGGTATGCACTGGATGAAGAGCTGCCGAAAGCGGATATCATATTGCTAACCGGAGGCTTAGGCCCAACTGCCGACGATATTACAAAACCCCTGCTGTGCGAATACTTTGGCGGTAAAATGATAGTAGATGAGCGGGTGCGTACGCATGTGACAGATATGTTTCAGCGCAGAAACCGCCCCTTTTTGGAACGAAACCTAAAGCAGGCAGAAGTACCGGATGTATGTACGGTGTTGTTCAACAGGATAGGGACAGCCCCCGGTATGTTGTTTCATAAAGATGGGAAGATTGTAATCTCCATGCCAGGCGTACCTTTTGAAATGGTAGCAATAATGGAAGATGAAGTATTGCCATTGCTGAAAACAAAATATATATCAGATGTTATTGTTCATAAGACGACCGTTACGATAGGGGAAGGAGAAAGTTTTATTGCAGAGAAAATTGAGGATATAGAAACAGCATTGCCCAAGCACATAAAACTGGCATATCTGCCAAGTCCTGGGCTGGTAAAGCTAAGGCTTACGGGGCATGGTGATGATAAATCTGTGTTAGAGCCTGAAGTGGCCCTATACCAGGATAAGATAGCAGAGCGCCTGGGTAACATTGTTGTAGCAAAAGAGGATTTAACCATAGAAGAGATACTGGGCCTTTCATTAAAACAGAAAGGCAAAACACTTGCTTTGGCAGAAAGCTGTACGGGTGGTTACATCAGCCATCTTATTACGCAGATACCGGGCGCAAGCGAATATTTTAAAGGTGGGGTAGTTTCATACCTGAATGAAGTAAAGACAAGTGTGCTGCATGTAGATGCTGCTATTATAGAAGCGCATGGTGTGGTAAGCGAGCAGGTTGCCTCTGCTATGGCACAGCAAGTAAGAAACCTGCTGAAAAGCGACTATGGGTTTGGTGTTACCGGTATATTAGGGCCGGGTATGGAAGATGGGAAAGTATCGCTGGGTACGGTATGGATAGCCGTTTCTGATGGCAATGAAACAACAACGAAACAACTGAAACTCTTCTACGACCGTATCCGTAATAAAGAAAGTGCAGCTACGCTGGGCATGATGCAGATGTGGAAATTCATAAATAATATATCCTAAATGCTGTTCCTGACAGGTATGCCATTGGCAGGTAAGTCTTACTGGGCAAAGGAACTGGCCCTGCATTATCAACTGTCTTTTGCCGACCTTGATACTGAAATAGAACGACGGGTGGGCATGCCAATTCAAGATATTTTCAAGGAACAAGGTGAAGATGGTTTTCGGAAGCATGAACAATCTGTTTTGAAGAACCTGATAAAGGGAAAAGAAGCAGATATTATAGCGTGTGGTGGCGGCACTCCTGCATTTTATGATAATATGGAACAGATGAAGCAACATGGCTGTGTGGTGTACCTGAAAGCAGATACGACTATATTGATTGAAAGATTTACCGCTGCTGCCACAGAACGTCCCCTGCTGCTACAGGCCAGCAACAAGAAGCAGGCTTTAGAAGAGTTATTGGCCCAAAGAAAAAATATATATGAGCAGGCCGATTATACATTAGATACAAATCGGCTTTCTGTTAGTAATTTTGAGCAAATAATTGCTTCATGTACAAACCGGCAATAACGGCAGGTGCCATATTTTCGGCACTGGCTGTAATACTAGGTGCCTTCGGCGCACATGCACTGAAAGAAGTGTTGCAACCTGATCAATTGCAGACTTTTGAAACAGCCGTTAAATACCAGTTCTATCATTCCTTTGCGTTGCTGGCAACCGGTATTATCTTCTCATCATTTCCTTTCAGGCAAATACGTTTGGCAAGTACCTTTTTTATCATTGGTATTTTGCTGTTCTCCGGTTCATTATATGCACTCACATTGTTAAAAATGAATGGCCAGGTAGGCTTAGGTGGCGTAGGTATTATCACACCCGTTGGCGGGCTTTTTTTTATTGCCGGTTGGCTCATGCTGCTATGGGGTGTCGCCCGTAAGAAATAACCGCATTGGCAATCCTGATATATAATTACTAATTTTACATTTCTAAATTCCACATTATGAGTGTTGTTGCATTGATAACTGCGTTTGTGGGCAAGAGTGCAGGCAATGTTTACCTACAGGAGATAGAGGGGAAAGCCATCATTAACCACTGCTATGAAACAACAGTAGCCACAGGGCTATTTTCAGATGTTTTAGTGCTGACAGATAACGAGGATGTAGAGAAGAAAATATTGGCTGCAGAAGGTAAAGTAAAACGTTACAGCCGTACGCCTGATAGTTCTGTAGAGTACGTGGCGGAAGCAGGATTAGATATCGAGGCAGACATTATATTACACATACAGGGAAATATACCTAACCTGAAGCAAGCACCAATTGAAAAGCTCCTTAAAACATTTGAAGATGCTACCAGCCGCAA
>CAMLKS010000419.1 GCA_946480675.1 uncultured Bacteroidota bacterium | reverse complement strand
TCTGATGCCCTTGCCGGCATGCAGTGGGATGAGCAGAAAGGTGGTATGAACATATACAAAGTAAAAGGCTGGGATTATGCCGGTATGATGGATACCTTTCAGAAAGGTATAGCCCGCGTGCGCGAAACGCAGATACCTGCTATCTTCCACGTGCAGGAGGTAACACAGCCGCAAGGCCACTCTACATCGGGCAGCCACGAGCGCTACAAGAGTAAGGAAAGGCTGGAATGGGAAAAAGAATGGGATTGCATCGTTAAACTGCGCGAGTTTATAGTAGAAAATGCCATAGCAAGTGAAGAAGAACTGGGCCGTATAGAAGATGATGCGAAACAACAAGCAAGAGAAGCTAAACAACGTGCATGGGATCATTTCATTACCCCTATACGCCAGCAAATACAGCAGGCTACACAGCTATGCAACCAGGTGGTGTATGAAGGTGGCCCGCAAGGTGCCGATATAGCGCAACTGGTGCAGCAACTGAATGCTATAAAAGAACCGATACGCAAAGATGTGATGCAAACGGTGCGCCGTGTGCTGGGCTTATGTACAGGTAATAGCGAAGCCGTTCGTGGCTTGCGCAACTTTTACGATAACCTGGCGCAGGATAACAGGGAGAAATTCTCTTCTCACCTGCACTCACAGTCGCGCTTCAGTGCTATGAAGGTAGCAGAAGTACCTGCTGATTATAACAATGCACAATCGCTGAATGGCTACGAAATACTGAACAAATTCTTCGACCATACGTTTGCCAGCAATCCTGCAGTAGTAGCCTTTGGTGAAGACCTGGGTAAGATAGGCGACGTGAACCAGGGCTTTGCCGGACTGCAAGAGAAGTATGGTGAGCAACGCATATTCGATACTGGTATCCGCGAGGCTACTATCATTGGCCAGGGTATAGGTATGGCTATGCGTGGCCTGCGTCCGATAGCCGAAATACAATACTTAGACTACCTATTATACGGCCTGCAACCGCTAAGCGATGATGTGGCCACCATGCTATACCGTACCCGTGGCGGACAGAAATGCCCACTGATAGTGCGCACCCGCGGCCACAGGCTGGAAGGTGTATGGCACAGCGGCTCCCCAATGGGTATGATACTGAACAGTGTGCGTGGTATGTACCTGTGTGTACCAAGAAACATGACACAGGCTGCTGGCATGTACAATACCCTGCTGCAAAGCGATGAGCCTGCTATAGTAATAGAATGCCTGAACGGCTACCGCCTGAAAGAGCAAATGCCTAATAACCTTACTGAGTTTACCATACCATTTGGTATACCGGAAGTGATACGCCAGGGCGAGGATATTACCATAGTTTCTTACGGTTCTACCCTGCGGGTGATAGAAGAAGCCATTGTGAACTACCTGCAACCGCAAGGTATTAGCTGCGAGGTGATAGATGTGCGTACCCTGCTACCTTTCGATGTCAACAACATGATACTCGATTCACTGAAAAAGACCAACCGTATCGTGTTTATAGATGAAGACGTACCGGGTGGCGCATCGGCCTACATGTTCCAGCAGGTGATGGAAAAACAAGGTGGCTATAAATGGTTGGATGTGGCACCACGCACCATCAGTGCACAAGCCCACCGCCCTGCTTATGCTACCGACGGCGACTATTTCTCTAAACCCAATGCGGAAGATATAGCAGCGGTGATAGCAGAAATGATGGCTGAATAAACACATAACTAATTGATAACCTAAATATTACAAGCCTTGCTACCGCAGGGCTTTTTTTATTGGGTATCTTTACATATATTGTAATTGATGATAAGAAAGTATACTATAAAATTATTGTTCAGTATTATCGTCTTTTTAGGCGCTGGTGCTTTCATCATGTTACCACAGGGTGCCAATAGCCATGAATCTGCTGTATGCAGTCATTGCCACAAAAACCATAAGGCGATAGCTAAGTATAAAAGTTGTCATCCCCGCACCGTTTCTTTCAGGTAAACATTAACAATACGCCTGCACAACCTTTACTGCTTTGGCAGGACATTTGTATATCCACTCATACCCTATCCTTTAATGTTTTATAGAAAGAGGATGAGATTAAAATTCACAGTTATTTTAGTGGTCTTTGCAGGACTATTTCAGTTGCATGCATTTGCAAAACACCCGCCTGTAGATACACGCGATTTGGAAAGGGAGATATTCGGGCTGATCAATGATTCCCGTGCAGATGCAGGACTTAGCCGCCTGAAATGGGATGATGAAATAGCCGATGTGGCAAGACAGCATAGCCGCGATATGGCAAGGAAGAAAGTACCTTTCAGTCACAACGGTTTTGACGAACGTATAGACCGTATCAGGGCACGTATACCCGGTGTTACCGGTGCTGCGGAAAACATTGCTTATGGCCCCCTGGATGGACCACGGGCTGTAAAGATGTGGCTGAATAGCAAAGGGCACCGCAAGAATATTATGGGCAAATATGCGCGTACAGCGGTAGGCATAGCGGAAGCCAAAGATGGTTCCATTTACTTAACACAGATTTTTATCCTGTAGTATTGTAAGATTGGATGGAAGTTTGATAATTTTAAGTGTCAACTTAAGAAGAGAGAACACATGCCATTATTCACAAAACTCAGCAAATACAATAATACGGCCTTACTGCTGCTGCGTATAGGCCTTGGCATCATGATGATGCTGCATGGCTATCCTAAACTGG
>CAMLKS010000418.1 GCA_946480675.1 uncultured Bacteroidota bacterium | reverse complement strand
TTGGGCTATGGCATAGCCACGAAGCTTTTTGGTGCCAACCTTAAGAATGCTTTAAATGAAGTAGTATCGATAGGGGACATTAAATATCGGGTAGTAGGTGTGGCTGAATCGAAAGGGGGCAGTATGATCATGAACTCTGATAACATGGTGCAAATACCCTTGAATAACGGCCGCGCTGTATATGGGAATGCAGAGCGTTATGTCATCAGCGTAATGATAGCAGATATCAACCGCAAGGATATAGCCGCACAGGAAGCTGAAGGCCTGTTGCGTGTGATAAGAAAGGTGCCTATAGGGATAGACAATGATTTTACCATAGAGCAGAACGATACCCTTGTTGAGAATGTAATGGAAAGTATAAAGTTTGTAAGCCTTGCAGCTGTAGTAATAGGAGTGGTAACATTGCTGGGTTCAGTAATAGGGCTTATGAATATCATGTTGGTATCTGTTGCTGAACGCACGCGTGAAATAGGCGTGAGTAAAGCTTTGGGCGCACGCTCATCCACAATTAAGCAGCAATTTCTTACAGAAGCTATCATGATAAGCCTTATTGGAGGTGTGATAGGTGTAATTCTGGGTATGCTGGCAGGCAATGTTGTGGCACTATTCTCTGATACCGCTTTTATCGTGCCCTGGCTGTGGATAGGTGTAGGTGTAAGCTTGTGCGCCGTAGTAGGCATTATATCAGGTATTTACCCGGCCATAAAAGCATCGAAGCTAGACCCGATAGAGGCATTGCGTTATGAATAAAAGAGCACTATATGAAAGCATTGACGGGACTGGTATATAAATCGACAGGTAGCTGGTATATCGTATATGACGAAGAGGGAAAGCAATGGAACGCCCGGATAAAAGGTAAGCTGAAAATAGATAAAGACATATCATCGACCAACCCCATAGCTGTAGGCGATAAGGTGCTGTTTGAAGAAGAAGCGGAAGATGGGAGTATAGGTACGATAAAAGACATAGCAGAGCGCAGGAATTACATAGTGCGCGTATCGCCGCATAATAAAAACCAGAAACACATAGTAGCAGCCAACCTGGATGCCGCATTGGTAATGGCTACCATTGCAGAACCCCGTACATCGCAGGGGTTTATCGACCGTTTTCTGATAACGGGTGAGGCGTATCATATTCCTTGTATAATTGTTATCAATAAAATAGACCTGCTGAAAGAAAAGCACAGGGAACAATTAGCACACTGGAAGGAAATGTATGAAGGAGCGGGTTATGAAGTATATCCTATATCGGCCACGCACCCCGAAACCGTAGCGGCTTTGACAGAGCGGCTGAAGGGTATCACAACGCTCTTTAGCGGTCATTCAGGCGTAGGGAAAAGCACACTCATCAATCAGTTGATACCGGGCAAAGAACTGCGCACACAGGAAGTATCGGGCTACAGCGGTAAGGGCCAGCATACTACCACCTTTGCCGAAATGTTTGACATGCCCGGTGGCGGAAAAATTATAGATACACCGGGTGTAAAAGAGTTTGGCTTGATAAACATAGAAAAGGAAGAGCTATCTCAATACTTTCCTGAAATGAGGGCTATGATGCAGCACTGCAAGTTCAATAACTGCCTGCACATAAATGAGCCGGATTGTGCGGTGAAAGCGGCAGTGCGCAAAGGCGTGATAGCAGAAGACCGGTATGTAAGCTATGTAATGATACTGGATACAATAGAAAAGAAGTGGTAAAACAATAGGTATGATCATATATAATGTAACTGTAAAAATAGATGCAGAAGCTGCCGATGAATGGGTGAAATGGATGAAGGAAGAGCATATGCCTGAACTGATGAAGACGGGGTTGTTTACTGACAGCCGGCTGTGCAGGCTGCTGGAGCAGGACGAAACAGAAGGACGTACCTATACGGCGCAATACTTTTGCAATACGATAGAAGACTACAACAGCTATATAGATAACCATGCGCAACACATGAGGGATAAAGGATTTGCCCGTTTTGGCAATCGTTTCATGGCCTTCAGGACAGTAATGGAGGTGGAATAGGCTAAAATAAGATAGAATCGGCTAAAAGCCTGTAAAGACGGGCTTCCTCATATAGCAAAATCCTTGCCAATATATGGAATTGCAAGCCAGTAAAGGCTTTGCGAGGGGTGGTTTCAGCCTTTCTGCATGTATAAATGTGAATAAACTGTGGAAAGTAGCTACTGGCAAGGGTTTGGGAGTATGAAATTTTTTTTCGGGATATTTGGAAGTGTACTAAAGGTGAGTATATTTGCCTATCCTCAAAGAAATTAATTATCTCACAACTAAACACAAACAAGAAAGCTATGAACAAAGCTGAATTGATTGACAAATTAGCCAAAGATGCTGGCATCACTAAAACACAAGCTAACGACGCTCTGGATTCTTTCACAAACGCCGTAGTAGCTTCACTGAAAAAAGGTGACCGCGTAACTCTGGTTGGCTTCGGTACTTTCTCTGTTTCTGAGCGTTCTGCACGTAATGGCCGCAACCCTCAAACAGGTGAAGTGATCAAAATCAAAGCTCGCAAAGTGCCTAAGTTCAAGGCTGGTAAAGAATTCTCTACTAAAATAGCTGGTGGTAAAAAATAATTACCCCATCTTTTCAAGAGAGTAAAAGCAGGAAATATTAAAAGTTTCCTGCTTTTTTTTATTTTTGCACTCTAAATTTTTATGTCATGGGTAGA
>CAMLKS010000417.1 GCA_946480675.1 uncultured Bacteroidota bacterium | reverse complement strand
TGCTCATCGTCTATATGAAAGATATACCCGTTGTCTACATCTTTGCTGGCTATTTTCCAGGTAGTTCTCTTGCCTTTATATTCTACAATGCGGGTGCCTTTGGGAATGAAAACATTGGTGAAGAGACCTTTACCGGCATTGGGCAGGGTAGAGGTTTTAACGGAGAGATCCTTTTCAAGAAAAGCCATGAATTGTTTTTGTCGAGCGCGAATTTATTCATTTATTATAATAAAACTATACACCAATGCCTGATACCGTCTATAATAGATACAGAATAACTATAGCTTTTCTATATTCTGCAAGATGATAACAGGAAAAACTATTGGATGCCTGAAACTATTGCCGCAACTTTGCAGCGTTTTTATAAAGGACTTTGTAATGGATAATAACCTTTTCGATATTGTGGTGATAGGTGGTGGCTGCGTAGGATTGGCAACTGCATATAAAATAAACCTGAAGTACCCGCACCTGAAAATTGCGGTGCTGGAAAAAGAGGGCAGGGTTTCATATCACCAAACGGGGCGCAACTCAGGGGTTATACATTCGGGCATTTATTACAAGCCCGGATATTACAAAGCAAAGAACTGTGTGGAAGGCAGGCGCGAATTGGTAGCCTTTGCAAAGGAGCATAATGTGAAGCATGAGATATGCGGTAAGGTAATTGTAGCCACTCATGAAAGTGAGCTGGCGCATATGAACAAAGTGTATCAGAATGGCCTGGCCAATGGGGTAGAAGATATAGCTGTAATAACACGTGAGCAGATAAAAGAGATAGAGCCTTATTGCGAAGGTATATCCGGCCTTTGGGTGGGTTGCACGGGCATTATAGACTATGTAGGTTTTTCGCAGAAGCTGGCCGACCTGCTGGAGCAAAAGTTCAACGGTAGTAAAGTATTCCTGAATACAGAAGCAAAAGACTTTATCCACCAGGATGGCAAGACCATTATAAAAACAAATAATAAAAGTTTTGAAGCGCGTTATATAATAGCATGCGCAGGGCTGCAAAGCGACAGGATAGCAAAGAAAGAAGGTGCCGGAACAGAAGATGCTATCGTAGGCTTCAGGGGGGACTATTATGACCTGAGCGAGAAGGGAAGGAAGAAAGTGCGCAACCTGATATACCCTGTGCCTAATCCGCAGTTCCCCTTCCTGGGTGTACACTTCACGCGCATGACCAATGGTGAAGTAGAGTGCGGCCCCAATGCTGTATTCGTCTTTAAACGTGAGGGCTATAGCAAAACGGCCTTCAATGCAAAAGATACTGCTGAGGCCTTTGGTTTTGGCGGCACGTGGAAGTTCTTTGCCAAGCACTGGCGCTTTGGCCTGGATGAATACCGTGGTGCCTTCTCGAAAGCCTATTTCCTGAAGCGCCTGCAGAAGCTGATACCATCTTTAGAAAGCGACGACATTGTGCCCGGACGGGCCGGAGTACGGGCTATGGCCTTATCTAAAGAAGGGAATATGATAGACGACTTTAAAATAGAAGTGAGCGGTAATGCCATCCACGTGCTGAATGCGCCATCGCCGGCAGCTACTGCAGCATTAGCCATTGGTAGTGCGGTAGAAGATATGGCCACTAAGCATTTCGGGCTTAACTAAGATTTGCGGCTTTGCCGTTTGGGAAGTATAAACTGTAAGATGCCATTACGTACATCTAGTGTCACTTCCTGCTCTTTGGCATATTCGATCACATCATCATCGGCATGTGCATCTGCGCCTACCCAGGACATCGTGATTTGCCGGCCACGAATGGCAGTCACCGGGAAAGGTATTTCTTTCCCTTTGATAAGCTCTTTTATATAGCGGATTAATTTTTTCCTGTCCTTTTCTGTTATTAAGACTGTTTCCAATATACCATCGCCAGGGTTGCCTTTGGAATTGAGTACTAAGTTGGGACCTATGGATTGGATATTCATTACTTCTGCCATCAGGTATTCACCCGAATAGTCTTTACCATCTATAAATATCTTGCTTTCTTTAGGCTTGTAATTCTCCGTTATTTCCAACAGCATTTCCAGAGCCATTTGCAGTTCTTCTTCAGGTGTGCCAACTGCTTTTTTATGCTTTTCCGTAATGCTATTCATCAGGTGTGGAAAAATACCGAAGCCGAAAGATTCAAGAAAGAATTCCTTATCGAGTAGGCCAGATAGCTGTACTGCATCTATGGGTACTATAGAAGGTTTCTTCCACGATTGGATTATTTTTTCTGTAGAGAGTTGCGATAGCTTTAGCGTTTTGCCAATATTATTGGCTGTGCCCAATGGCAGCAAGGCCACCTTATATTGCTTATCCAATATTCTACGTGATAATAAAACATCAGCCACTTTCTTTACAGTGCCATCGCCACCGCCAATAATGAGAAAGTCGGCAGAGCTATCGAATTTCTTCCAGTTCTTCTTTTTGCTGGAGGTGTAGATGCACTTGAAGCCGAAGGATTCTATCAATGCTACGAGGGTTTGCGGCGTGTAGGTTTCAGCACCTGCGGTTGGGTTGTGTATCAGTTGTGCAAGTTTCATATATACATTGCACTAAAAATCCGTACCATGCGCGGTGGCACGATTATATAGCATTTTAACACATGAGGATACTGATAACAAACGATGATGGTATATATAGCCCGGGCATAGCAGCACTGGCCCGCATAGCTCAAAAGTTTGGTGAGGTAAGAGTAGTGGCG
>CAMLKS010000416.1 GCA_946480675.1 uncultured Bacteroidota bacterium | reverse complement strand
AAGTAGTAGGCCCTACACTAGGTGCCGAGTCTATTGCAGCCGGTATGAACTCTCTGATCATTTCATTCCTGGTAATATTTGTATTGATGCTGGTTTACTACAATACCGGTGGTATCGTAGCCAACATTTCCCTTATACTAAACGTACTGTTTACTATCGGTATTCTTTCTGCACTGCACGCTACACTTACCATGCCCGGTATAGCCGGTCTGGTATTAGGTATTGGTATGGCTGTGGATACGAATGTTATCATATTTGAACGTATTAAAGAAGAACTGGCCGGTGGCAGTACCTATGATGAAGCGATTAAAAAAGGTTACAATAATTCATTGGCGCCTGTATTAGATGGCCACGTAACCATCCTGATTACATCTATTATCCTGTTTGCATTTGGCCTTGGCCCTGTACTTGGTTTCGCTACTACACAGATCATCAGTATCCTGTTGTCTTTGTTCTGTGGTATCCTGGTATCGCGTCTGGTAACAGATATCTACACGAAACGTGAGCGCCATTTCAAATACTTTACAAACCTGTCAAAAGCTATCTTCCGCAAAGCACATTTCAACTTTGTTGGTGCCCGTAAAATAGCTTACGTCATATCTGTAATCGTATTGCTGGGTGGTATTGGTTCTTTCTTTAATGGTTTTGATTATGGTGTGGAATTTGACGGCGGACGTAGCTATACTATCGCTTTCGATAAGCAACATACTGTAAGTGAAGTACGTGAAAAACTGAAAGGTTATTTTGACGGTGAATATCCTGTTGTTAAAACAATCGGTCAGGATAACCACCTCAATATCACTACTGCTTACTTAATAAAACAACCAGGTCAGGAAGTAGAACTAAAAGTACAGGAGAAACTGCGCGAAGGTTTGGCAAAAGAAGGTTTTATACCTGCTAATACCAGCGCGGAAACATTTGCCGCCAAGTATATTCAGAGCTCTCAAACAGTAGTGCCAACAATATCTGATGACTTGAAAGCAGGTGCTATACAAGCTACCCTGTTCTCTCTGCTGGCAATATTTGTATATATACTGATACGTTTCCGCAAATGGCAGTACTCACTGGGTACTATCGTAGCCCTGATGCACGACGTATGTATCACATTGGCGGTATTCTCTTTCCTGAAAGGTGTGGTGCCATTTGCATTGGAAATCGACCAGCACTTTATTGCAGCCGTGTTGACGGTAATAGGTTTCTCGATGAACGATACTGTAATCGTGTTCGACCGTATCCGTGAATACTTCCGTAAAAATCCTAAAGAAGGTAAAGAAAGCGTTATCAACCGCGCCATTAACGATACACTGAGCCGTACGATCATGACATCATTAACGGTGTTCCTGTCTGTACTGATCCTGTTCATATTTGGTGGTGAGGTAACACGCGGCTTCGCCTTTGCAATGTTGATAGGTGTTATCACCGGTACTTATTCTTCTATATTCGTGGCAGCTCCTATCCTGGTAGATATGGATAAGAAAGACAGCCTGAAACAAGAAGTAGACCGTGAGGCACACATCGAAGAACTGAAAAAACTGGCGTAATAGCTGATTATATAAACTGAACTAAAATCCCGTTCCTTGTTGGAACGGGATTTTTATATCTGTACTATTGCAACATTCTCTGTATCACTGCAATGCTGCATTTCACTACTTTTGTAAACGTATGCTGAAGATTTTTTTAGAACACCTGGGCCGTATTGCTATTATGCTGAAGGAGTCCATCAGCCGCCCTGAGAACACGAAGGTATATTGGAAGGAGTTTATGGAACAATGTAATGATATTGGTATCCGGTCGCTTCCTATCGTTATCGTTATCTCTTTCTTTCTGGGTGCTGTACTTACCATCCAAACGGCTTATCAACTTATCAGCCCACTGGTACCAAAGCCGGTTATAGCGCAAATCATCCGAGATTCTACAATACTTGAGCTTTCGCCTACCGTTATTTGCATAGTGCTGGCGGGCGTGGTAGGCTCTAAAATAGCATCGGAGCTGGGTAATATGCGTGTGAGCGAGCAGATAGATGCACTGGAAATAATGGGTATCAACACGAAAACATATTTAGTATTGCCCAAGATAGTAGCTGCTGTGATAATGGTGCCAAGCCTTATTGTACTTTCTATCGCCATCAGCATATGGGGTGGGTATATAGCAGGTATGTTTTCAAGTATTATAACCGAAGAGCAATTTTACCAAGGGTTAACGCAGGGGTTCCTGCCATACAACCTCTTCTTCGCGATGGCTAAATCATTTACGTTCGCACTTATTATTTCTATTATTCCTGCTTATTATGGTTATTATGTGCAGGGTGGTGCATTGGAAATCGGCCGTGCTTCTACCACCTCAGTAGTAGTTAGCTGTATATTGATATTGCTGGGCGACTATGTATTGTCGATATTGTTATTGTAATAAAATGGGAAGTATTTCATAATAACAAAAGCGGCCTTACGGGGCCGCTTTTGTTTTCATTCACCTATAAACAAACCAAGTTATTATTGTTGTGTAGCTGTGTACACTACATCTACGGTGTAGGTGCCGGCAGGGTAAGCAAAACCCGGAGTAGCTTCGTACTTTACAGCGAAAGTCTGGTTGCCACCTTTGCTGCCATTTGTTATCAGGTTTTTAGCCGTGCTGCTCAGGTCAGCATAGGTAGAAGCAGAATATGGAGTAGCAATAGTACCAC
>CAMLKS010000415.1 GCA_946480675.1 uncultured Bacteroidota bacterium | reverse complement strand
AATGGGGTTTCTTTATTGTCAAGACGCTGTAGTTTGTTAAGCCCGGTCAAATTTTCCATTATCATATGTGCTATTGCATCGGCCTCTCCTTCGTCGTATAATGGTTGCAATGCTTTTTTCAGTTCATGAAATCCCTGTCCGTAGTTCAACATGCGGCAAAGATAGTACTAATGCTTTTGTTACTTTTGCACTCGTGTCGGTAGATGCTATATATATGAAACGCTGCCTGGAGCTGGCAGCACTGGGCAAAGGCCATGTAGCGCCCAACCCTATGGTGGGTGCTGTGCTGGTGCATAAGGGCCGCGTAATAGGCGAGGGCTGGCATCGCCAGTATGGCGAGGCACATGCCGAGGTGAATTGCCTGGCCAATGTAGCGGATGCAGATAAGCATTTGATACCCGAAAGCACCATGTACGTAAGCCTGGAGCCTTGCGCACATACCGGCAAAACACCACCATGCGCCAACAGGCTGGTGGCGGAGAAAGTGAAAGAAGTTATCGTCTGTAATATAGACCCTTTTGAAAAAGTGGGTGGCAAGGGATTGGAGATACTACAGCAAAACAATATTGCTACTACTACGCAGGTGCTGGATGCAGAGGGCAAATGGCTCAACCGCAGGTTCTATACCTTCCACCGGCAACAACGGCCGTATATCATATTGAAATGGGCACAGTCGGCCAATGGCTACTTTGCACCTTATGGTAATAAACGGTACCAGCTTACAAATGCATATTGCCAAACGCTGGTACACAAATGGCGCACGGAAGAAGCAGCTATCATGGTGGGTACGAATACCGCATTGGCAGATGACCCGCAACTAACTGCAAGGCTATGGCAGGGCAAACAACCGTTGCGCATCGTAATAGACAGGTCGCTGATACTGCCCGTTAACCTGAAGCTATTCAATACTGAACTGCCTACCTGGGTGGTGAATGATAAGAAAGAGGGGCAGGTGGGTAACACAAACTATATAAAGCTGGACTTTGAAGGAGATATGCTGCAAGCTCTGATGGCAAAGCTGCATGCCACTAATATCCTTTCCATCATAATAGAAGGCGGCACGAAGTTGCTGGATAGTTTTATCAGCAGGGGACTGTGGGATGAAGCCCGCATCTTCACCGCGGGTAAAGATATAGACCGTGGCTTGCCCGCACCGCTATTGGTAGCAGCGCAAAAAGCTTTCAGTACGACGCTGGAAAGCGATGTGCTGGATGTATACGTAAATAAAAATAGCCCGTACCCATATGTACAGGGCATGGAGCTATAACCCATGATATACCTGCTGCTTACCATATTGCTGAACGCGGTGCTGTTCGTATGCTTCAAGCTCTATCCTAAATACAACATAGATACGCTGCAGGCGATAGTGGTGAATTATATTACCTGCGTTGTAACGGGTAGTATTTTCATCGGGTACTTTCCTATTTCTGCGCAGAGTGTTTCTTATAGCTGGTTTCCTTTTGCAGTGTTCATGGGTTTCCTGTTCATCAGCATATTCAATTTTATAGGCTATAGCACACGCATGTTTGGTATTACTACTACATCCGTGGCCAATAAATTATCGTTGGTCATACCGGTTATCTTTTCAGTAATTCTATACAATGAAAAGCTGACTGTCGTAAACATTATCGGCATCCTGCTGGCCTTTCCGGCCGTATATTTCAGCACCAGGGTGAAGGAAGATAAGCATGCCACGAATATCGTGATGCCGACATTGCTCTTCCTGGCTAGTGGTATGCTGGATGCACTCATGAAATATGCAGAGCATACTTACCTTGAAAACAGACAGGTGCAGGCTATCTTCCCGATACATATATTTTCGATAGCAGCCATATTGGGGATTACATTGGTTGGCATACAGGTGGCGATGGGTAAAACAAAACTGCAATGGAGAAATGTTATTGCGGGTATTGTATTAGGTATTCCCAATTTCTTTTCCATCTACTATCTCATCCGCCTGCTGAATAGCGACTGGCTGGAAAGCTCTGCCGCTATACCTGTAAATAATATTGGCATTGTAGTGGCCAGCGCATTAACCGCTGTAATATTTTTCAAAGAACCGTTTACCAAATGGCGTGCGGTGGGTATTGCATTATCCATCCTCGCCATTATACTGATAGCATTGTGAGCAACGAGGTATATAAATATAAAACACTGGAACAGCCGGTAACGGCCGAGTTTCGCGACAGGGGCAGCAAGTTCATTGCTTATGGCTATGGCATCAGTACCCCTGCCGATGTGAAGGAGAAAATACAATTACTGAAGAAGGAACACCCCAAAGCCGTGCATCATTGCTATGCCTACCGTATAGGTACAGATGGCACACAGTATCGTGCGAATGATGATGGTGAACCATCGGGTAGTGCGGGCAGGCCCATATTGGGGCAGATAGATAGCATGGGCATTACTAATACACTGGTGGTGGTAGTGCGCTATTTTGGTGGTACGCTACTAGGTGTGCCCGGCCTTATTAATGCCTACAAAACGGTAACTGCCGATGCCTTACAAACAGGCAGCTTTATAGAAAAATGGGTAGAGCAGGTAGTAGAGGTGCAGTTCGATTACGCTACGATGAGCGAGGTGTTGTACCTGCTGAAGCAAAGTGAGGCTACCATCCATAAGCAAGACCTGCAACTCTTCTGCGCTGCAACCGCCGGCATTCCTAAAAAAGTAGCGGGTGAATATATCCGCA
>CAMLKS010000414.1 GCA_946480675.1 uncultured Bacteroidota bacterium | reverse complement strand
TAGAATCGACACCACCGCTGAGTGCCATCACTACTTTTTTATCGCCTACTTCATTCTTAATGCGTTCCACCGTTTCCGTAACGAACGAAGCAGGTGTCCAGTCTTGCTTGCAACCGCAGATGTCCAGTACAAAGTTTTTCAGCAGCTGGCCGCCATCGGTGCTGTGCGTTACCTCGGGGTGAAACTGGATAGCATATACCGGGTTGTTAGCATAGTTATCGGCAGCTTTGTAGGCTGCTACCGGTATGCTTTCGGTACGGGCAATAACTTTAAAGCCTTCCGGCAGTTGTTTGATAGTGTCGCTGTGGCTCATCCATACCTGAGAACCATTGTTGATGGTAGCCAGCAACGGTTCATGAACGATATCCTGCAAATGCGCCCTGCCATACTCGCGGTGGGTAGATTTACCTACCTCGCCACCCGACTGCTGTGCCAGCAATTGTGCACCATAGCAAACAGCCAATACCGGAAGACGATCGCCCATCTCCTTAACGTTTACTTTAGGTGCATTGGCATCGTTTACAGAAAACGGGCTGCCCGACATGATGATACCTTTCAGGTTTTCATCATACGTCACCGGTTTAGTACAAGGTTGAATTTCGCAGTAGATATTCAGCTCACGTACACGACGTGCTATCAATTGTGTGAATTGTGAACCGAAATCAAGTATTAAAATTTTATCGTTCATCTTAAGAATTAATATACATTAATATTATGCCTGGCCCGTAGTGCCTCCAAAATTGAAAGGGGCTGTAACCGTTTCCTGCTCTTTGATAGGCCCGTTTTGTGCTTCAAAACGTTTTACATTCTCTACCAGTGCACGCATCAGGCGTTTGGCATGCTGCGGCGTCATCACGATACGTGATTTTACTTTTGCTTTAGGTACATTGGGCATTACGCTTACAAAATCGAATACAAACTCGGCAAACGAGTGTGTAATGATAGCAAGGTTGGCATATGTACCATCGGCCATATCTTCTGTCAGTTCTATATTCAGCTGCTGTTCTGCTTGTTGATCTTGTTGCATATAAAAAGGAAAGGATTTAAATGAAGTGGCAAAATTAGCAAAAGATAGCCAGTAGTGGAAAGGCTGCCTTATAGAAATGCCATGGATTTAGTGTTTTTATTATAGTTTTGACACTATGCGTTATCTATTGGCCATTCTATTTATAGCATTGATAAGTTCGTGTAAACCTGAAACATATGTGCCCAAACCACGTGGCTATTACCAGATAGACCTGCCCCAACGCCAATACCAGCAATTTAATAGTGCAACTTTTCCGTACAGCTTCGAATATCCTGTTTACGGTAAAATAACGAAGGATACCAATATGACAGGTGCCAGGCCGGAAACCCCGTACTGGATAAATATCGACTTCCCCACCCTGGGCGGCAGGATATACCTGAGCTATAAACAGGTAACACCGGCGCAGCCCATTTACAAGCTGATAGAAGATGCCTATACCATGTCGGTAGATGCGCATGATAAACGTGCGGATTATATAGAAGAAAGTGTATTTCATAACGACAGCACACATGTACACGGGCTGTTTTATAAAGTAGGCGGCAATGCCGCATCGGCCTACCAATTCTTCGCAACAGACTCCAGCAAACATTTTCTGCGCGGGGCGCTGTACTTTGATGTAACACCCAATGCGGATTCGCTGAAACCGGTGAATGAATTCTTGAAAACAGATATTGAGCACATACTTCATACCCTGCGCTGGAACTAAACCAGTGGCAGGCTGACGTAGAAAGTGGTGCCTGCACCATGTACACTATCGAACCAGATGTGGCCGCCATGTGCCTCAACTATTTGTTTAGAAATTGACAATCCAAGACCATAAGGCTGCTCTCCCGAAGTACCGAAACGTTTAGCTTCTGTAAACAGGTCGAATATCTTATCCTTGATATTATCAGGGATACCGATACCGTTGTCTTTAATGGCAATAACCAGATCATTGTCGCGCTTTGACACAGTAACGTTAATTTGGCCACCCGAGGGACTGAACTTAATAGCATTATTTACAAGGTTATTAATAACCCTTGTCATTTTTTCCTTATTCAGTTGTGCTGCAATAGGCTCCGGCGACAGCGCAAGGTGTATTTGCTGATTTTTTTCAGCTGCCTTAAAGCCCAGAAGTTCTGTTACACCCTTCATCATACTATTTACATCCAGCCATTCTTTCTTCAGTTCTTCTGTTTTAAGCGTAGCAGCTTCCAGCAAATCTTTAGTAAGAAACAATGCATTGTTGCAAGACTCCCTTATTAGTTCGAGATAGCTCTGTTGTTCTGCGGTAAGGTTCTCTTTATCACTTAATAATAAATCTGTGAGGGCCAACGCAGAGTTGACGGGGCTACGCATATCGTGCGACACCGCCTTAAGGATACGATCCTTTTCATCTGTACTCTTCCCTATGGTCGAAATAGCGGCCTCCAGTTTTTGTTTTTGTGCACTTATCTCATCGTTCAATTCGGTGAGCTTTGTTATATGCTTTCGCGATTCGCGCCAGTTGAGATATACCAGGAAGCCTATTATTACCGACATAAGGCACGCAAACAGGGCCAGAAAAAGGTACATATTGCGCGATTCACTCGTTTTTTCCAGAGCTGTTATCTGCGTTTCGTGCTCCATATTCTGTACCCTGCCGTCAAGATCCATCTGATAAATCTTTCGGTTTGCCATGTTCAGCGAATCCTTCAGCATGA
>CAMLKS010000413.1 GCA_946480675.1 uncultured Bacteroidota bacterium | reverse complement strand
GACTGCTGCCATATATCTAAAACATCCGGTAAAGACCGCGTAGTATTGCCATAGTACATACTGCGAAAGAACTACCATACCGGCAGCATGCAAATGCAGCCGGTTTTTGTACATTAAGCGCAAGTAGCCCCCAATGCCCGTATTAACAGACCAGGAAATAATAGCAGGGTGTAAAGCCCAGGACAGGAAGGTACAAGCCGGCCTGTACAGGCAATACTATAGCGACTTTCTGAAGATATGCATGCGCTATGCTACCAATCAGCAAGATGCTGAGCAATGGATGAATGACGGGTTTTACAAAATATTTACACGGATAGAACAATACAGGGGCGATGGTTCTTTTGAGGGGTGGATGAAACGCATATTGGTGCATACCTGCCTGGATAATGTGAAGCATGTGATGCGCAAGCAAGGCGACAGATATATGGAAATAGACGACGTAAAAGCCCAGCAAGTGATGGCTGCACACAGTGACAATGCCATACAGCAAATAGGATTTAAAGAACTGGTTCACACAATACAAGCATTACCCGCCATGCATAAAACCGTTTTCAACCTGTTTGTATTTGACGGGTATTCGCACAAAGAAATTGCACAACTGTTGAACATTAAAGAAGGCACATCGTACTGGTATGTAAACCAGGCCAGGGAACTACTAAAACAGAGACTATCGGCTAACGTTTCAAAAAATGGTGCGCTATGACCAATAATGAATTTGATACCTCGTTACAAAAAATAGCATCGGAGGAGATACTGCCGTTTGATGAGCACAACTGGGAACTGCTGAAGGCAAGGCTTGATGAAAAGCCTAACCGTACAGCACTTTTCTTTCTACTGCCTTTCAGCGCTAAACAGTGGGCTGCCGCCGCATGCCTGGCCTTGGGCCTTGGCGCAGGCATCTGGCATTTTTCAGGCAACAAAACAAATACACTTTTCGTTACTGTGGCAGAGAAAAAACAGGCACCATCAATTATGCCTGCACCTGTCGTTACAATACAGGATACTAACAGTAGCAATACAAATACCGCTGTGGTTGCCCGTAAGCAAAACATACCATACAGCCCTGCCCTATTGCACAAAAGCAGCACCCTTGATGCAGATACTAATGTGCCTAACCATGCGCTGCCTATACCAACACTGCAAAAGGGCGATGACATGGCAATTAACGGTGTACCGAAACCTAACAACAAGCAACAGCAGCCCTTACCATTTAATGATTACTATGAGCCGAAAACTGATAAAGGCATGAGCCTTTCCATTAACGGAGGCTTTGCTTTCCAGAACAGAAATAACATTGCGGCAGGGGTAACGATACGCAACCGTGTAAGCCGTACCATTTCTATAGAAACCAACCTGCGCTACATACAGGGACAACAAGGGATACCTTTTAAAAACGAGAAGATAACAGAAGTACCACGTGTAGTGCTTACAGATACCGGCAGCGTTATGGAAATAGACCGACAGGTGGAAACATGGTATGAACAACACAGCCGCAGCACCCCATACCTGCAATTAAACCCTGCTGTAAACATTAAGCTACATAAGAAAATAAATAGCAGCATAGGGTTGGATGTGCAGAAGATATTGGTAGCCAACAGCACGCTGGCATCGTGGAATGAAAGGCTGGCATTGGAATCGAAAAAGATACCTGAGGTGGACCCCGGCGTGGTGCTGAACATAAATTATTCGCTTACTAAGCGAATAGGCTGTGGTGTTGCTTACAGGGAAAGTATGCTGAACCTGGGGAATGGTAACATAAAGTATATCAACCGTGATTACTTTATGATACAACTACAGTATGCTATTATAAAGTAGTATTAGCAGCATCATTTATTAAATAAAAAATAATACAGCTATAGCCTGAATTGTGAGGCAAAAATGTTTTGTTATTCCGTTATTACTATTATCTTTGCAGTCCTTTGAGAGAAGGCCATAATAAGTTCTTACGCCTCAGCAAGCTACGTTTTGCGGGCTAAAAATACAGGTGAGGTGGGTGAGTGGCCGAAACCAACAGTTTGCTAAACTGTCGTACGGGTCAAACCGTACCGCGGGTTCGAATCCCGCCCTCACCGCTTTAAAAACATTGACAGTTTACTGTCAATAACCGGGTTCGGGAAGTAGCGCAGGCCGGTAGCGCATCTGGTTTGGGACCAGGGGGTCGCAGGTTCGAATCCTGTCTTCCCGACACAAATACCACTTGAGAAATCGAGTGGTATTTTTATTTTGTGCCAATGCATTACGTGTACATATTAAAGAGCCTGAAGGATAATAAATATTACATAGGCAGCACTTCCGATGTGCAAGCGAGATTAGCGTATCATAATTCTATATTGTAAGTAATACATTTGTATTTCCTTAAGCTTTTAAATATTTTCCCCTTTATTAATCTGAAACAGTATCGCTATGAAACTTACCAAATCATTTGTGAGCCTACTGAAACAAAAACTTTCTATCGGAGACTCAAGGTCTATTCTATTAAATGCTAACCCTGGTCGATTGGTCTCACGATTACCCCTTTCTGATCTTAACCTAGTCAAGAGTGACTTAGGTAAGCATTTTCTGGATATACTAACTAGTCAAAAGACTTTCTCTATAAATGTGGCTATAAGTTTCGTAAATCGTTCAGCCGAAGATGCTGCTAAACTTGGCCGACTTGGCAAAAGGCTTTCTTCTGTTAAGTTTGACTATGACGATTATTTCAAAGAACATG
>CAMLKS010000412.1 GCA_946480675.1 uncultured Bacteroidota bacterium | reverse complement strand
TAAATTTACTAAAACAATATTCACAATAATATTAATTCATGATAACTATTTAACATCTTATTGATATACAATTCATTATTTTCATAATAATAAACAACGACAGGTAATTTCCATATTCGCACTAACTTAACAGTGCGACAAGTATATGCCCATTGACTTATGAAGAAGAACCAGCTATCAAAGCTGATAAGATATTACGCTCAGTATTTTCCCTTTACCATCAATACATTTTTGTGTGGTGTAGCTGCCTATATAGGCTATCGCATACTATATCAACCTTTGGATAAAGACGAAGTAGCTCCGTTTCGCCCATTTATTATACTGATGGGCAAGGTAGTATTCTGGTTCATTCTCGGACTGATTGTATTATCTGTTCTCAGTACTATAGGTACATGGCTCTATTACATATGGCTAAAGAAGAGCAGGCAATATAAGCTGCAGGTATCGTTTACGACCGAAACGGTAAACGGCAAAAAGAATAAGCTATTTATGAATGCGCTGATAGAAGGCGTACGACGGCCGATACTTGGCTTTGTAAAAGGCCGGCTATTCTATGATGATAAAGAAATGACGGAGAAGTTTTCGCTTCTGTCAAACAAACGAAAAGAGAAAAGCATATGGCGTGCAGCTATTATGGGGCGCAGCCGCATGGAACTGCCAGATATAAAGGAGTATGAACTTAAAGGTGGCTTTATCTTTTTTGAAGATATGCTCCATCTTTGCTCATTAGCAGTTTCACAGCCCATTGGCGGGCACTTTTATCAGCCTCCCATTTTGGAAGCCGATGATGATAAAGAGGTATATCCGAAGAAGACGGAAAGCATGGATGTGCGTGTGGACCAGTTAAGGCGCGTAGAAGGAGAATATCTCAATTATAAAGACTTCGAGTCGGGCGATGATGTAAGACGTATCGTATGGAAAGTATACGCAAAGAATAGGGAACTGGTAGTGCGTGTACCTGAGATGTACGAGCCTTATGCTTCTCACTTATATTTTTATGCATCTTTCAGTAATGCTTTAAAAAAGCAATGGTTGGGTGATGGCTATCAGAAGGAAATGCTCAATTATTACAAGAACAATGTATGGACAGTATACGATACATTGGCAAAGAAAGAATGGGCACTACGCTATATTCCCGACCAGGATTTTAATATACCGGAGCAGCTATCGGATGATGAGAAAGCCGCCCGTATCATAAGCAACAGCACATGGAATGGCGGCAAACCTTTACAACAGTATTTTAATCCGCGTACTGGTACTGTATTATGCATATCATCACTCACAGATACAGAAGAACTACAAAACCTGCTGGATAATTGTGATGGTTCTACCGTGGTATATTTTGTAAAGCTCTCGGGCGTATTCCGGCAGTTTGCTGCGTGGACATGGTTCAAGCGATTGATATTCCTGCCACCTAAAGACAGACTGAACAGGTTGCGTGCCACATGGATCTTTTCGCCCACCCGCATGCAGGTATTGAAGAAAGAAAAGGAGATAGAAGCTATGCTGAATAAGAGCAGCGTGAACACCGGCATACTGTAATCTGCGTTATCAAATCATTACCAACATCGCTCGCGTTGCTGCCATTTAAATAATCGTTACTTTGTAGTGCTAATTGATTTTTTATTACCATTAAAAACAGTGCGTATGTTAGACCAGTTAATGCAGATTGTAAGACAGCACAGTCAGCAATCTATTGTAGAAAATCAGGATGTTCCAAACGAACATAATGAAGGTGTGATACAAGAAGCAGGATCTTCTTTGTTTTCGAGCCTACAGCAAATGATACAGAATGGCAAGTTAGAGCAAGTTACAGACCTGATAAAAGGTAATCACAGCAGTGATACAGTCAACCAGCTATCAGAAGGCATGGCCGGCAATATCGCAAGCAAGTTTGGTATCAATGCAGCGTCTGCAAAGAACATTGCAGGAAGCTTGCTGCCCAAAATACTTAGCAGCCTTTCGAATGGTACAAGCAACAACAGCCTCGACCTGCAAAGTATGCTGGGCTCACTTACAAGTGGTGGAGGCATACAGAGTACCATCAACACATTGGGCAGCCAGTTCGGGCTGGATAAGGATAAAGATGGCGATGTAGATTTTAAAGATATAACCAGGCTATTTGGTCAATAGCAATAAAGGCTGCAGATATTGCAGCCTTTACTTTTTCCACCTGATGACATAGCACAGGTAAAAATTGAAATCGAATATGCTATTCTTGCCACCTTTACCATACCCAGCTATATAAGGTGGTGGCAGTTCTTTAAATTGTTTACCATTCAGAAGAAACTTGCCGCGTATATTCCAGCCTGCAAACAGGCCTTTGGCTAGCTCTACCCTCACGCCACCATTTACTTCCATCCAGTGCGCTGTCATGCTCTTGCCCGGGATGCTGCCCATGGTATTACCCCACAGGTCGTTCTTGATAGCATAAGTAGCATCACTGCGTTGTATAATACCCAAGCCATAACGCAGGCCTATAAAAGCCATATCCCAATCGTTAGGAAATAAACGTGCTAAAAGGCTTTTATTAAAACCTACTTTCCCAAATACATTTGTACTTCTGTAGTTGAGGTAAGTAGAATCCAGTTTACCACTACCCCATCCGCCTTCTGCTACAAAATAGATATCTTTTTTGTGGTAATAGTCTATCTCGATCTCATATGCCTGTCTTTCCTTGAACAAGGCATTTAGTATGGGTTTACTGATGTC
>CAMLKS010000411.1 GCA_946480675.1 uncultured Bacteroidota bacterium | reverse complement strand
CAAGATGCCGTGCCTGTATTTTCACATGCTGTCATATTGGTAGCAACCGGATGTGTTGTAATGCTTGGTAAGGTATCAATAGTAAGTGTAACCGGGGTACGAGGTGAAGTAGTGCATGCAGGCCGTGTAAAGTTGGCCGTGAATACCAGCATGCGAGGCTGATAATAAGTTGCAGAGAATGGGGGCACTAAACCATAGCCTGTGTGTACGATGATGTCTCCTGTTTGTTTGAAAACATCTCCGGTAGCACCCGAGGCGGTTTGATATCTTACCGGTCCGCCGGTATAGGCTGTGGTAGACGTAATGTAGAATGCGTACGTCTGCCCTGCTTTCAGTGTGAGTGACGTAGGCAGATCGAAGTGGCGATAGCCACCTGCAGCACTGGTATTGCCTGTGTAGGTTCCTATCTTCGTCCATACGGCTGGGTTGTTTTGGTTGCCTATACAGGTACCCTGACGATAGTATATTTCGAAATCGTACGTGCCGGCATCTACATACACATCAAAGCTATTCAGAACCAGGTTGCGCAGTATGTCCATATCAAACATACCGCCGCCAAGGCCATTACTCACCGTAGCGCCCGAATTGAAAGACGAAACATTGCTATCTACGAGCTCGGCATAATAGGTGCCCGGTGTCAATGCGCCGGGTACTGATAAGGTATTCCCCGTGCCTAAATAGCTACCACCTGTTAGCGCACTATACCAGTTAACAATAATACCACCCGAAGGTATTACGCCCAATGTAGCAGTATTGCCCTGGCAAACCGTATCGTTTTGTGCTGTAGCTGTTGCAGGTGTTGCCAGCAGGAAGTCTGCCGCTACAGATGTATCGGGAGGAGCGCAGCCGCCGGATACAATGCAGCGATATTGATAACCGTAAAAAGTAGCAGGCGGTGCAATTAGTGTCAATGTATCAGAAGTTTGCCCGCTGTAGCCGCTGGCTGGTACGTTAGCCCATACTGTACCGTTATATACCTGCCATTGGTAAGCAATATTGTAGCCTGTAGCTGCTACATAGAGCTTTTCATCACCTGTAGCGGTGGCACAGCGAATAATAGATGTAGGTTCGGTGGTAATGGTTGGTGCTGCGTTAAGTGTTAGCGTAACGGTGTCGGAAGTATCAGTCAATGCGCATCCATCAAAAACGATGCAGCGATATTGATATGCGTTCATGGATGCAGGTGGGTTTACGATAGACAAAGCGCCGTTAGAAATAGTATATACCCCGCCATTGCTGATGTTTGAAAATCCACTACCTGAATTCATTTGCCACTGATAGGTGGCAGATGAATTGGCACCGACGCTACAGGATGCAGTGCCACTTACAGCGCATGTAGTCATCATGCTGTTGTCCGGTTGCTGTGTAATGACCGTACCTGAACCTATTACGTAAGTAGGTGCGCTAGAGATACTATTTGTATCGCATGTATAGAATGTTAGGTCAGGATATCCGTAATGATAGTTAGTTAAAATATTGGTTGGAAAACTATTTTGTGTACACCCATTACAATAACGCATATCATAATAGGTGAGGTTGCTATTTATTTGGCTAGACGTTCCAAAATAATAACCGTCACTTACGTCCTGATAAAGTTCTAAAAGATACTGTTGGTTTTTTTCCAGCCACACGGGTGAAGAAAGGTCACTATATACATAAGCAGTAGTAGCGCCCGGCACCTGCATTTGCTGCACTATGGCTTGAGTAGTGAAATTGAATAAGGTTACATAACGGGTAGTGCCGGTCGGCTCTTTTTTTCCGAATTGGGTAACAATTATCTGGTGGTTTGGTGAAAAGCGAAAGCCGCGCTGCGAATTGCCTACACCACCTGCACCGCCGCTGGATACCTGGTCGGTTGATGAATAAGGGCCGTTAAATGTATTGAGGGTTGAAGTGGATAATGCAGTGGCATTGCCGTAAAGCAAATAGATTGTCTTACTGGCAAGAGGTTGAAGCGTGTCTATCTTCACCCACATTTTAGTGGCGGTGGAGTTGAGCCCTGAATCAATATAGTGGGTATAAAAGGAACTACCGTTACAGTCTTTGGAAAACCGTATGTCATTGCCCGATGTCTGCATTTGCGATGCGGCAATAGGTGCCGCAGTATTGTAGTATATGGCCACCTGGTAGTTGGTAACAAGTGTGTTTGCCGTATTAGTTATGGTAATGGGTATGCCATACGTCCATTGGGCAATGGCTTTGATACTGCATGCAAGCACAAGAATGCACGAGGCAATCAGCCTGACTTTTGTGTTTTTTGTAAAAATGGAGGCCATATTATTTTTTATATTTTTTTAAATGGATTTGTTTCAAAATAGCATTGCTATTTTGGTTGCTTGTTTATGTACCGGCTATAAAATTTAAGTGTTAGTATATATATGAGAAATCCTCTATTAAAAAATCGCCGCTAACGTACGAAATTGATTCAACATTGCAAAGGGTATTAATATGAGGAAACAAGATGTGTAAAAGATAACCTACTGCACAGAAAATATTTATGCTTATCCGAATAAAAAAGGCTCTTAGACAACTGCAAGCCTTTACTTTTATTGCGATTTCTATTAAGACTCGAAGAAAAGAAAGCTATCTCAGTAGTTGGTTAAAACCTTCCCATATTTTTCAGATGGGCAATGTGCGATAATATAGCTAAACGCATAGTAGGATGTTCAATGTAAGGAACTCGCAGATCTTTACAGGTCTGTTTAATAATTTCA
>CAMLKS010000410.1 GCA_946480675.1 uncultured Bacteroidota bacterium | reverse complement strand
ATTAGTGCCTGCATTGGTAGCCGTAGCTGTAAATGTTACCTGCAGGCCAGGCCATAAGTTAGTATCCGGGCTGGCTGTAATAGCAACCGATGGCGCCAAATATGGCAATATGGTCATCGGTATGCTGATACTATTAATAGGTTCGGTACAGGCACTGCCTGTTGATGCCGTTAACTGGCAACTTACGATATCTCCGTCATCCAATACATTGGTCATAAATACAGTAGCTGTTTCGCCCGGTACTGCCACGCCATTCACAAGCCACTGGAATTGAGGGGTGGGGCCTGCATTTACAGGTATGGCAACAAAGCGTGCGGCTACGCCATCGCAGATACTATCATTAGGGCTGGGGTATATGTTGACCGAAGGGCCCGGCACAATGGAAATGTTAGTGGATGCACTCGACGAGGCACACCCATTTAATAAGGCTTGTACCTGGTACGTACCTGCCATTGCAGCAGTGGCGCTATTGATAACCGGGTTTTGCAGAGTGCTGTTGAATCCGGCGGGACCGCTCCAGCTATAACTTACGCCGGGTGTAGTAGATACAGCACCTAATGTAATATTATTTCCTATACACAAAGGGCTGTTGGCGGTAATAGAAGGGATATTAGGTAAAGGATTCACTATGACACTTGTCGTATCTTTAGAAGCACAGCCATTTAGCATTGCAGATACGATATAATCACCACCGCCATTAGCGGATATAGAAGTTACGGATGGGTTTTGAGAGGCAGAAATATAGCCATTAGGACCAATCCACCTGTACGTAACGCTGGCAGTAGAGCAGGCTGCCGATAGCGTGAGGGCACTTCCTTGGCATACTGGGCTATTGCTTGAAGCTATTACTGCCCCCGGCCTGATATTGCCTATCAGGATATTTTTGCCATTATTATTAGAGGTACGTGCCGGGCTATTGGAGATAATGCGTAGCCTGTAACCGGAACCAACGGCTGTGGTAGGGATAGCGCAAGGTACCATACCTGATGTATCTGTAGTCTTGAAACCAATAGTTACAGGTGAAGCGAAGCTGCCGCTGGCATCGGAAAGCTGCACGCTGAAAGTATTGCCACTTCTAAATTTGCTGCTCACCCGATAGTTCACATATAAACTATCACCGGCACATAGTGCCGTATCATTAAATGGCTGGTTAAGATATACTATGGTGTCATGTGCAAATTTTAACCCATAGAAAACGCCCCCTACATCCAGTCCGTTTTTCAGAACCTTAATAGAGTCTATTGGAAAGCCAGGAGCAATATCTATTATTCCAAAGCCATCCCGGACACTACTAGTATTAGAAGTCAAGTAACCATTTACAACAACCGGTAATATAGCTGTTGGAAAAAAACAAGGATATGAGCTAATAGTAGCAGATGAAAGATTGTAAAGTGACTGATTTAGATATACCTCTACAGTTTCTCCACTGTCAATAACTTCTACTTGTAACCGGATTTTTTCAACAGGCGGGTTAAAAGCATGTATGTATGCACTGACTGGCGTATGAAAGAGTCCACCTTCGCCTATACGGTAAGGGCCTCCGCCAGTACATGTGCTCGTAAAAGTTGTTGGGGAATTAAACTGTGTAACTGTGACAGCAGTTCCTCCTATCGTGTTAGTACCAGACAAATGAGTAACATCATAATAAGACTGTGCTGAAAGCTGCGATGTTGGGATTATGCAAAATAATACCGGCAGTAAGAAGGTAAAAAAAGATTTCATAGCAATATTATCAGTTAGCTAATATAATAAACTATGAAATTAATTTCCAATAGATAATAAATAATTTATTCTAGAGGAACGGTACAAAAATGAAGGGAATAGATAAATCGTCCACAAATTAGCACTGAAACTCGCAATAAAATTTTCAATCTTTAAGGGTGTTATAAACTTGACAACTGGCCATCTTGTCCAATGTTTCCTCAACGACACTGCCGACATCTCTATACTTTACAACTCGTGCCAGCATAGTAAAGTATGGAAGTATTTTAAGCACGCGCATTGCCGCTCAGCCATAGTACTCATGTTTATTGGGGCCTGATCAATAAAAGGTGATAACCCCCACCATTCGAACCATTGCCAGGCGCCTACCTTGTAACAAAGCTTGCGCCCTTGTTTAATGTGTCACCTTCGATAAAGAATATTCCCGCCTCCAAGTTTTATGTAGGGGAAAAATTGGAATGTATATATACAATTTAGATAATTAGCCCAACACAATATCAATGTCTTGTAATAACCCTATTAACTCCTGTGTAGGCTCATACCCAGTTAACGGATTTCCCGATTCGGTATCTATCCAGTCATTAAATGCTGGTATGTAATACCAATCCTGATAATCAACCGTGAGCAAGGCTTGTTTATCCTGTTTTGCTTTTGGGGGTACGGTAAAACCAAAACTTTCATAGAGCCTTACCCCATTCATTGCATCTATGATATTGTATATAGCCCGCACATAAATATTCCGCTTGGCTACTTTTTTGTCTTTTGCTTTCGGGTCGGGCTCAGTAAAGATTTTTGCACAATACTTTATCGTTTCTACCAAATCATGCTCTAAGTCTTTTACAGGACGTTTGTGCTGAGAGCTACCGCTTGCCTCAAATACACCCCATTCCTTTAGCCAATCCTGCATTAAGATATTGGCTGTTTGCTTATCAGGGACTATCAGATGTAGGTGTGGGTGGTAATCCATACGTTGAGGGTTAAACGTACATTCTAAATT
>CAMLKS010000409.1 GCA_946480675.1 uncultured Bacteroidota bacterium | reverse complement strand
TGCAATATATCTTACCTATCGCCGGGTATTACGGCGGTGGTGTAAAATGAATATAATTCCCAGCCCAGTTTTTCATACAGCAGTTTGCCTTGTTCAGTGGCTACCAATATACCTTTGGTAATGCCTTCATCTAAGGCAATGCGTTCCAGTGTGTGCATGATAAAACTTGCGAGTCCGCGGCGGCGATGTGCGGGTTGTGTTTCTATACGGTCATAAATAGCATAACCATCCACCCAAACAATGCGGCCAATGGCAAGCCGCGAAGTGCAGAATATGCAATACTTTTGCAGCTAATTTGAATGGCTATTGTGAGTGCACCTGTATTATTAATAACACCACCTTTTACACAGCTAAATACGCCCTACCCGGCTACGGCTTACCTGAAGGGCTTCCTGAATACGCGGCAGATACCTGCGGTGCAGGCCGATATGGGTATAGAGGTAACAATTGCGCTGTTCTCGAAAGCAGGGCTGGAGCGATTGTTTGCGCAGGTAGATACAACCAAAGAATGGAGTGAGAATGCAAAGCGCATCCTCGCGCTGAAAGATGATTATATACAAACAGTGGATGCGGTTATCCGCTTTTTGCAGGGGCATACGCCTACCATGGCGCACCTGATATGCAAACGCAACTATCTACCTGAGGCCAGCCGTTTTGCACAGCTGGACGACCTGAACCAGGCATTTGGTAGCATGGGCACGCAGGATAAGGCCAAACACCTGGCCACCATGTACCTGGAAGACCTGAGCGACCTGATACAGGAATGCGTGGATAGCCATTTTGGTTTCAGCAGGTATGCGGAAAGGTTGGGGCGTTCGGCCAATAGCTTTGATGAACTGTATGCTGCGCTGCAGGCACCGCTTACATTGGTAGATACCCTGCTGATAGAAATACTGCAACAACGTATGCAGGATGTGCAGCCCATGATGGTGGCACTGTCGGTACCCTTCCCCGGAAACCTGTATGCGGCCTTTCGCAGTGCGCAGTGGATAAAGCAACACTACCCGAATGTAAAACTGGTGATGGGTGGTGGCTTTCCGAATACAGAGTTGCGTTCTTTATCGGATGCGCGGGTGTTTGAGTTCTTCGATTTCATAACACTGGATGATGGCGAAGCACCTATTGAAACACTGGTGCAATACATATATGGCAGGCGTGCATTGGAAGAGCTGAAGCGCACCTTCGCCTTGCAGGATGGCAAGGTAGTATTCTTCGATAATCCATCGTGCAGCGATTATAAACAAGGACAGGTAGGCACACCTGATTATAGCGATTTTTTGCTGGATAAATATATTTCTGCTATAGAAGTAGTGAACCCCATGCACAGCCTGTGGAGCGATGGCCGCTGGAACAAGCTGACCATGGCACATGGTTGCTACTGGGGTAAATGTACCTTCTGCGATATATCGTTGCCTTATATAAAACAGTACGAACCCATCACCGCGCAGCTACTGTGCGATAGGATGGAAGAGATAATAGCCCAGACGGGCGAAACCGGTTTCCACTTTGTAGATGAAGCCGCACCACCTGCACTGATGCGGGCGCTGGCGCTGGAGATCATCAGGCGAAAACTGAATGTGAGCTGGTGGACCAATATCCGCTTTGAGAAAAGTTTTACCCGCGACCTGTGTATGCTGCTGAAAGAATCGGGTTGCATAGCGGTATCGGGCGGACTGGAAGTAGCATCAGACAGATTGCTGGCGCTGATACAAAAGGGCATTACCGTAGCCCAGGTGGCCAGGGTTAACAAACACTTCACCGAAGCGGGCATTATGGTGCATGCCTACCTGATGTATGGATTCCCTACACAAACGGCGCAGGAAACCATCGATTCGCTGGAAATGGTAAGGCAGATGTTTGAAGCAGGCATATTGCAGTCGGCCTTCTGGCACCAGTTTGCCATGACCGCTCACAGCCCTGTAGGATTGGAACCTGACAAGTATAAAGTAAAGAAAGAAACAGAAGCCATCGGCACATTCGCCAATAATGATATTGTGCATACAGACCCAACCGGTGCCGACCATGACAGCTTTAGCTACGGGCTGAAAAAATCACTGCTGAACTATATGCACGGCGCGTGCTTCGATTATCCATTGCAAAAATGGTTTGAGTTTAAAGTGCCGAAGACCACCGTGCCGAACGACTATATTGTAAAAGCATTGGAAGCCGATGAACTGGCAAGTGCCAAGCCTACTGCCAAAGTAGTGTGGCTGGGCAAAAAGCCGGAAGTAGAAACGGTGATAAAATCGAAAAAGGGGAACCAGTGGGAATTATCTTCCCTTACTTTTCAGAGCAGGCAGGATACGCTTAATATTAAAGTAGATAAAGAACAAGGCCTGTGGCTGGCAGAGATGCTGTCAACTTTATCTGCAAACAATACCAAGAACTACACGCTGCAGGAAGTGAAGGATAGCTACGAGGCTGCGGGATTGGAAGACTTTGAACTCTTCTGGGATAATAAACCTGTGAATGGACTTTATAAATACGGGCTGCTTACTTTATAAAAAAAGAGCGAACTGTTTGAAACCGTTCGCTCTTTTTAATTAGCTCATGCTGCACCGCCATCGCCGGCAGCACCACCATCGCTACCTGCGCCTGCATCGTAGAGGTCGTCTTCTTCATCATCTTCTTCCGTCAAGTCCTCGTCGTTCAGGCTATCTGCTTCCTGCGGGATGGATGGGTGCAGTTGCTCATCCAGCTCCTGTTGTTGTCCCGGAGTTTG
>CAMLKS010000408.1 GCA_946480675.1 uncultured Bacteroidota bacterium | reverse complement strand
TTCAGTTTCGCACTCACTTTTTGTTTTACACTCAGCACACTCAGCACACTGGCAAAGTGTTTCGATACATGCTCTACACGTCCCACAATGCCGCTGCCCGATATTACGGCCATATTCTTGGTAATGCCATCATCTGTACCACGGTTGATGGTGATGTAATTGTTGGCAGCACTTACAGAGTTGTTTATCACCTTCGCTGTATGGTAGGTATAGTCTGCATACTGCACCAGTTTCACATTGGTATCTCTGCTGGGTATGGCTACGCGCACACTGCTATCGGCCAGTGTATCATAGGTCTCCGTTTTTTGCGATAGCATCAGGCGCAGACGGGCATTTTCATTCAGCAGGCTATCGTTCATACGCTTCAGGCCGAAGTAGTATTTCACATCACTCTGCTTCTGGTATAGCAAGCCTATCGCTGTGTTGGCCGAGCTCATGATATCATTGCCCTGCATCGTATTCGTGCGCGCTATCAGCACAATGCATATGATCTCTAATACCAGGAACAGTATCAGGTTGAAAAACCTTCGTATAAAAAGGATGAAATTGCGCACGTATCTATGTTACTATTAGCAATTGGGAATTAAGAATCCGTAAAGCGAAACATGTATCAAATTACAAACTCCTAATTCCCAATGCCGGAAAAATAAATATTACTTCATTAAGAAAGGCTGCATCTTAGAGATGTTCTTCAGCGCCATACCCGTACCGCGTACTACTGCGCGCAGCGGGTCTTCAGCTACATGCACAGGCAGCTTTATCTTATGCGATATGCGCTTGTCAAGGCCACGCAGCAAGGCACCGCCACCGGTCAGGTACAGGCCACGGCGATAGATATCGGCAGCCAGCTCAGGCGGTGTGCTTTCCAGTGCTTTCAATATCGCTTCTTCTATTTTGAAGATAGATTTATCCAGTGCTTCCGCTACTTCCTGGTACGATACCATGATTTGTTTAGGTATACCGGTTACCAGGTCACGGCCATTCACAGCTATATCATCCGGTGGCGTATCCAGCTCTTTCAGCGCACTACCTACTTGTATCTTTATTTGCTCTGCAGTACGCTCACCTATCATCAGGCTATGGTAGCGGCGCATCGCTTCCATAATATCGCCTGTAAATTCATCACCTGCTATGCGTATAGACTGGTCGCACACAATACCCGCCAGTGCTATTACAGATATACCGGTAGTACCACCGCCTATATCTATTATCATGTTACCGGTAGGTTCTTCTACATCTATACCTATACCCAGTGCTGCAGCCATAGGCTCGTGTATCATATACACTTCTTTAGCACCTGCCTGCTCTGCACTATCGCGCACCGCACGCTTCTCTACTTCAGTAATGCTCGATGGTATGCATATCACCATCTTCCAGCTTGGCGGGAACAATGGCTTTTTAGGATATACCATTTTTATCATCTCGCGCAGCATACCTTCAGCGGCGTTAAAGTCGGCTATCACACCATCCTTCAGCGGGCGTATTGTCTTCAGGTTTTCGTGGGTCTTCTCGTGCATCATCATCGCCTTCTTGCCCACGGCGGTTATCTTATTACTAATGCGGTCTATGGCAACGATAGAGGGCTCGTCCACCACTACCTGGTCGTTATGTATAATGAGGGTATTGGCTGTACCCAGGTCAATGGCTATCTCTTGAGTTAAAAAACTGAACAAACCCATAAATACTCGTTTCGGCTGATTTTTTGATAAAATATTGGCAAAGTTGCGAAAAATTACCCCGATTTACCCGAAAAATGCAAAATTTTCGCACAATAGGTAAAGATAAATTAATTGTAACCGAAAGTTGAAATAATACAATTACTAATATGAAATAGCAATAACATATACATTTTAATCACTTCATAATAATGCCTGTAAATTTTTAGCACGGTATTTGTTTTTTCACCCTCATATCTGTTATTCCATAACACTTAAAAAACGCACCACTATATGACTAAAAGACCCGTAGCATGGGCGCTCCTGCCTGTGCTGCTTCTTGCACTCGCATCTTGCGACCCCTTCGGCACGCACGGCCGCGATCCCGAGCCTATGCCCGAATCGCCCAAAGAGGTAGACGGCTGGGCACCTGTATATAATAAAGATGAGGCTAATAAACAGATAAAATCGATGGAGCCCCGCACGATAGACAAGGGTGGTAAGATATATGTAAAGGGCGATACGCTCTACCAGGTAGAATCGGGCAAAGGGATACATGTGATCGTGCTAAAACAACCTTCCAACCCGCAAAAGGTGGCTTTCATCAATGTGCTGGGCGCGCAGGAAATAGCTATTAAAGACAATATGATGTATGTGAACAACATGAACGACCTGGTAGTGCTGGACATAACAGATGTGCGCGCGGTGAAAATAGCCGATCGCATCACGTCCGTATTTCACCTGGTAGACCCCGCACACCCGCCGGGTACCGGTTATTACGAATGTGTGGATGCTTCTAAAGGCGAGGTAGTAGGCTGGGAACAAAAGACGTTGAACTATCCGCAATGCAGAAACTAACCCTAAAACCTTAAAAGCAAGAAAAATGAAAAAGATAGTATATTTGTTTATATTCTTTTCTATAGCTTTCACCGCCTGCGATAAAGCAGACAGTGGTACTACCAGCAAAACAACCGGTACCGATGGCAATACCGGCCAGGGTGGTTCACTGGCGCGTTTCACTACGGCTATGGATCACCTGTATGTGGTAGATGATCGCAAGCTGTATACCTAC
>CAMLKS010000407.1 GCA_946480675.1 uncultured Bacteroidota bacterium | reverse complement strand
GGCCATGCGGCTGATACTCCCCAGCGATTCTTCACCCCGCACTTTATAATAAAGCTTGCGCACATCATTACTACCGGTTTCTTTACTACGATAATTATAGGCACCCAATGGTACATTGGCAGTAGCTTTTGTAAATGCATCCTGGTAATCCATATCATTTGCATCGGCAAGAATAGCGGGTGGTACATGGTCGCGGCGCGCCAATACAAACAATGTTTCGCCACGACTCACTTTATGAGGTATCACCCATGCGCCATTTTGTTCTATAACAAAAAAACCATCTTTCTTTTGAGAAAATGCCGTAAGTGGCAGTAGAAATAAGCAGGCAATCAATACTCGTAACATAATACAATTCGACTGTTGCTGCTCAAAGTACAACAATTATGCCCATTCATTCTCAATATCCATGCGGATGCGCCAGTGCTTAGGTAAATAATTGTTAAAACGATTGCCCAGGCTTTTTATCCATCCCAGTCCCAGCCCTTCATATTGCATCACATGCCAGCCTTTATCATTGGTGGGCAGTTCAAAATCTTCTTTCTTCAGAAAACGTAATGCCTGTTCACGATTCAGTTCCATTACTGGCAAGTGTTTATTTATATCTATACTCAATGCTACATCATGCGCAGGTACCCATTCTTTTGCCGTAGGCATACCCAGTTGCAATCCTGTCTTGCGCAGGTACACGGTCTGCTTTAATATATGATAATCCGCCTCGTGCAGTGGATGCACAGCGCTATAGTTCTCTTTATCTATTGGCAGCACATGATACTCCGCATCCAGCAGATGTTTGGTTTGCTCTATCAGCTTCTTATCGGTGCTGACTTTGTACTTCACGGGCTTCATAGTGCTTTCGCTTTCCAATTTCTGCACTGCCGCCAGGAAAAGCCCTTCGCCCATCACCTTATCCGGACTGAACCTATATCCTTTCAACCCCTTGCCTGATGTGGTTTCTACAATACCCCACTCGCTTTGTACAGGCACTTCCAGCCCTTTCACTTCAAAGCTTTCTGCCAACCAGTCCAGTATCTCCTCATCTTCTTGTGGACTATAACTACAGGTAGCATATATCAATACGCCCCCTTCTTTCAATGCCGGCCATACATCGGCCAGTATGCGTTGCTGCCTGCCGCTGCACAGCGCTACATTTGCTTCGCTCCATTCATCCAGCGCCCTTTCATCTTTCCTGAATAAGCCCGACCCACTGCAGGGCGCATCTACCACTATCACATCAAAATATCCTTTCAGTTTACCGAAATCTTTCGGGTCATTGCTCGTTACCCAAGTATTCATATAGCCCCAGCGGCTCATATTCTCTTCCAGTATCGATGCACGGGTGCGTATCACCTCATTACTCACCAGCAAACTGTCCTTGCCAAGAAAAGATGCTATTAATGTACTCTTGCCACCCGGTGCAGCGCATAGGTCCAGCACGCGCAGGTTATTATTATCCGGCACCGTAGCCTTTAGTGCCTGCTGCAAAAACATAGATGAAGCCTCTTGCACGTAATACGCCCCCGCATGAAACAACGGGTCGAGTGTAAACACAGGTCGCTCATCCAGGTACCTGCCCTCACCACACCACGGCACCTTCTCTGCATTATGAAAAGCACCCGAAGCCTTATAAGGATTCAACCGCACAGAAATAACCGCCGCCCGCTGGTGCGCCGCTATAAAAGCTTCTTTATTGAAACCTTTTACTTGTTCGATATCTTTCAGCAATTGTGCAGGTAAGTTCATAATGCCGTATCAGGATATATTTCAAAATATTCCAAACCCTCTATCGTTGCCAGTTTAGGGATAACGCTGTTATTGCATGCCAATACAAAATGCTGCATTTTTTCATTGACTACTATACACCAACTTTTGTCGTGGGAAAACAAGTACCCGTATGCATCCCTTATTGAACTTAAAAATTGTAAACCCTGCTCTGCGTTATCGATTACATTTTTTTCATCAAACTCAGGATAATACCCTTCTATGTCATGTAAATATAAATAACACTGCTCCTTTATCAATGTTTGCAGCAACTGCAACAAATGCGCCATACTCCTTTCATGCAAGTATTCAATGCCGGCTGTATGTTTTATAAGCGATAATGTTTCTTTTGAATAAGGCACACCAAAGCGTTCTGCTATAGCTTTTATGCTGATAGGCCGATACAAATGTGCCCGGTTATAGTTCAGGAAAAGGCCAAACTGCCTTTCTATATCATGGCGCTTATTCAGGTTATCTATGTCTTGCGTATCGTCAGGATATGCATCAAAAGGGAAATCATCGATAATACCGTAATTGTTCTCGATAATAAAATACCTGTCAAACACTAACGGCACGATAGACGACAAAACGAAGTTCCCGTCAAGAAACTTCGTTTTGAAAAATTGTTCCAGCCAATTATATGCATCCTGCATTGAAAACTTTATTTAAGGCATTGGCTAATTGCCAAATCATCAAATTGCCGAATTAAAATATCCCCACATAATTATGCGGCGTTATTGCTTTCAGTTCTTTCTTCACAGCAGCGCTCACCTTCAGCCCGTCTATAAACTTGTGCAGTGTTTGTTTATTGATGCCACCCTTACCACGTGTCAGCGCTTTCAGTGCCTCATATGGCTGCGGGTAGTTCTCGCGGCGTAGTACTGTTTGTATCGCCTCGGCCACTACCGCCCAGTTATTATCCAGGTCTTCCGCCATTTTATCTTTGTTCAGTAGCAGCTTGCCCCGGCCTTTTTCAAGCGAG
>CAMLKS010000406.1 GCA_946480675.1 uncultured Bacteroidota bacterium | reverse complement strand
ATTGCTTATCATAGCGTGTGCAGGTATAGAGCGGCCCGATGATATGATGAACCATATGCCGGTGATGCACAATACAAAATAGAAGGGTATAGCTGGCAGGTTGGTAATGATAGCTACGGGTATCAGCCCCGCCAGCAGCATATACCTATACATATTGAACTTACCTGTTTTGTCAGCCAGCTTACCCACCAGTGGCGAACTGAACAGTGTTAGCATGCCTCCTACAAAGTATATCATGGGTGTTTCTGTTTTGCTGAAGCCCATGTTGAACTCCATAAAGGGATTAAGGAAGGGAATAATAAGGAAGTGACCCATCATCATAGTGCCAGACAGGCCCAGAGCTAATAACTGGTTGCTATCTTTAGCAATATCCTTCAATAACATCAGTGGGTTAATACGCGGCCCCGTTTCTTCTTTAAGGTGTTTATCCATTTTGGGAATATACCTTATTAATAAAGGCACTAGTATTAAACCCATTATTACCACGAAATAGAAAGGAGCATGCCAGTTTAGATTGTTGGCCAGATAAAGGCCGAAAGGAACACCAAATACAGAAGCCAGCGAGAAAGCCCCCATAATAACGCCCATAGCAGCTGCCCTGCGCTCGTAAGGTATCAGGTCGGCCACTATGGATAGGACCTGCGCACCTATAAGCCCGCCGAAGATACCCGCACTATTCTGGCAGCCATCAATAAGCCAAATGTAGGCGCAACTGCACAAAATAACGTTCCTAACAAAAAGCCGGAATAGCCAAACATCAGGACCTTCTTCCTATCGAACCTATCCACAAAGAATGCGGCCAGGAAGCCGGAAACACCTGCACTTATAGTATATGCCGCTACTACCATAGAAAATGCCTGTGCCGATATGCCAAAGTGTGGCATCAGGAAGTTTCCCAATGGCATCATGATCATGAAATCCAGTATGTGTGTAAAGTTTAAAGCTGCCAAAAGCAGCAGGATTATTCGTTCTTTCTTACTCATATATCAATAATGAGCGCAAAGGTCTGCTTATTTATCGTGCTGATAAAATAACCGGGTAATGCAATAATTGATAGTGCAATAGATAAAACCCTTAAAAAGCTGCGATTTCGTACACGCCTGTAGATATAAGGGCTTTCAGAAAATATTCCGGTGCCGGTAGTAAGGTGTTACTGCTCGATTGCACCATAACGATCTTGTTAATGCGTTTGATAACAATAGTGTGTTTGTCTGACCCTGTATTTGCGGCATTATGCAATACCATAGTAAGGCTTTCACCGGCTATATCGGGAAAGTCATCGTATTGCAGATGGTCTATCTGCAGGCTATAAGTACCTTCGGGCGTGGTGATTTTAACTGTGTCATGGGGGTGTGCATCACGGTGCAGGCGTTGGTGCCGCGCATCTGTAAGAATAGTAGCAATGTCTTTACTATCCCAAAGCGTATTCCATGCATTGACATCCAGCAAGCGTTCTTTGGCCAATATGAATAGGTCTTCCGCGTCCTCTATGGTAGTTGCTACTGTACTGTATTCCATATATAACAGTTAGTTGGTCTGTAGATATATATACTAAATTCCGTGCCAATTTATTTTTACAATTCACAAGTTCTGCACATATGCTATTTTTGAAGGAGGTATGACAAAATCTCATTGATTTAAAGAGACTTAGGTGGATTCCATAACATTATTAAAACAACAGGTACTATTCTTTCACCCTATGGACGATGCTGCATTGCAGGCATTATCGGAGCCATGGGAAGAGGTGACTATACGTCGCAAACAGCTATTGACCCGCACCGGTGAAACAGAGAAATACCTGTACCTGGTGCTGGAGGGAATACAGCGGGCTTACTACGAGCACAATGGCAAAGAAGCTACGCTGGTATTTTCTTATGCGCCGTCTTTTTCAGGTGTCATCGATAGTTTCTTTACCCAGACGCCATCCAAATATCATTTGGAAACGATTACCAACAGTACGCTGTTACGCATACATTACAACGATATGATGGCACTCATCCGGGAATACCGTTCTATAGAAACATGGGTGCGCATAGCGCTTACACAAGTGCTGTCGGGTACGCTGCAAAGGCAGGTAGAGATCATGAGCTATAGTGCAGAAGAGAAGTTTAAAACCCTGCTGCACCGCAGCCCGCATGTGCTCAACCTGATACCGCATAAATACCTCGCCTCTTACATTGGTGTTGACCCTACCACATTCAGTAAGCTATTAGCTTCGGTAAAATTGTGATGTTGTTTTTATAATAATCTTGGTATAGGCCAAGATTTGTGGACTTACGGCCTGTTACTTTTGCCCTAAATAGATAAGCCATGCCTACGTTTGTAACGAAAGACCTGCTGAATAGCCTTGAAAACGATGTGAAGCTAATGCTGGATAAAGCCAAGTCGCTACCGGTATTTGATAGCACTATGCTGAACACGCCGCCTGCACCGGGTAAATGGAGCATACTGCAGGTAATAGAACACCTGAATAGCTACAACCGTTATTACATTCCCGAACTGGAGAATGCACTGCAACGTGGCAGGCACAGCGGTATTGCTTTTAATGCACAATTCAAGTCGGGCTGGTTTGGAGATTATTTTACCAGGATGATGATGCCGGGTGAGGGTGGCAAGATATCCAACAAAATGAATGCCCCTAAAGACCACCGACCCATAGCGCAACAGGATGCTGATAAAGTGATAACCGAATTCCTGGTGGGTGAACAAAAGCTGATAAGCTTGTTGCAAATGGCTTTGGATACCGA
>CAMLKS010000405.1 GCA_946480675.1 uncultured Bacteroidota bacterium | reverse complement strand
TTTTTATTCCAAATCATATACCATTACGGTAGCGCAAAAGCCGGTATTGAAAGCTTTTAATGTAAAACTGAATTACCCCGATTATACCGGCAGGAAGGATGAGCAAAGAAATAGCCTCGGTGATATGACCTTGCCGGAAGGTACAGTAGTGAGCTGGGCATTTGTAGCAGAACATACGGATGAAGCGACTATCAAATTTGGTGACGGCCAGCCCATACAATTGCCTAAACAGGTGAATATTTTCGGTTCGCAGTTTCGGTTTATGAATGATACGAGTTATACACTGGCGTTGAAGAATAATAAGACGGCCATTGTAGATAGCTATAAATACACTGTAAAAGTTGTTGCAGACCAATACCCAGTAATACAATTGCAGGAATTTAGAGATACGGTATCGGGCAAGCAGATATTACTGAGCGGCACAGCGGGTGACGATTACAGTGTAACGAAAGTGCTCTTTCATTACCAACTCACGAATGCGCAGAACCAGGTGCTATCGGCGAAGGCTGTGCCATTGCAGGTGTCTCAAGGCAGTCTTACAGCCTTCCAGCACTATTTCGATATCAGCGTTTTCAACCTGCAACCGGGACAGAAGGTGAATTATTATATAGAGGCCTGGGATAATGATGGCGTACATGGTAGTAAGGCCACACGCAGCGAGATAATGGCGTACCATATGTATAATCCCGAGCAACTGGACTCCGCCATACAGGAAAATGCCAACCAGATAAACTCCGGCCTCAGCAGCAGTTCTGACCAAACTGAAAAATTGCAGAATGAATATAAAGACTTGCAGAGCAAACTGCTGAGCAATACGGATATGGGCTGGGAGCAAAAACAGAACATGCAAGACCTGGCCAAAATGCAAGACAACCTGAAAAACCAGCTGGAAAACGTAAAGAAACGACTAGACGAGCAAGTGCAGCAAAGTGCGCAGAAACAATACAGCGAAGACCTGAAGGATAAACAGCAGGAACTGCAAAAGCAGATGGACAACCTGCTGGATAATGAGCTGAAAGAACAAATGAAGAAGCTGCAGGAACTGATGCAGAAACTAAACAAGGAAAATGCTTTTGAGGTGATGAAGCAGTTGGAGCAGGAAAATAAGCTCTTTAACATGGACCTGCAGCGTATGCAGGAACTAATGAAGCAACTGGAAATGCAGATGCGCATGGAAGACCTTGCCAATAAAATGGAAGACCTTGCCAATAAGCAAAACAACCTGAAAGACCAGACGGACAAGAATAAGAAGAGCGGCGAACAACTAAGCAAAGAACAGGAGGGCTTGAAGAAAGAACTGGATGAAGCCATGAACAAGGATGTGAAGGAGATGGAAAAGATGAACGAAGGGATGGATAAGAAGCAGGATATGCAAGACATGGCAAAACAGGGTAGTGATGCGCAGGAAAACATGCAGGATAGCAAGCAGCAACTGGATAAAGGGCAGAGTAAGCAATCGAGCCAGTCGCAGAGCAAAGCGGCGCAGAACCTGCAAAGTATGGCCCAGAGCTTGCGCCAGGCTGCTAATGGAATGGATATACAAATGATCCAGAAAGATATAAGGACCGTGCGACAGATATTGACTAACCTGGTGCGCCTTTCTTTCGACCAAGAGCAGTTGATGAATAAAGCAAAGGTTACCCCCGTAACTACGCAAGGACATGTTGTTAATCAACAGGAACAAAAAAGGCTGCATAGCAATTCGCGCATGATACGTGATAGCCTTTTTGAATTAAGTAAGAAATCGGCAAAACTATCGGCGCAGGTAAATAAGGAAACTACGCAGCTGGAGCGGAACATGAGTGCCGCGACCGAAAACCTGGGCAACAGGCGCATTTCAGATGCATTGATCAGCCAGCAGTATGCGATGACGCATACCAATAACCTGGCATTGATGCTGAATGAAATGCTATCGAACCTGATGCAGGCACAAAGCCAGGCCCAGAGCCAGAACAAGGGCCAGTGTAATAATCCCGGTGGTATGACACCTAAACAAGGTAGCGGCAAACAAATGAGCGATATCATCACCAAGCAAAAAGAACTGGGCAATGCGATGCAACAAATGCAAAATGCCAAGCAGCAGCGCGATGGTGAGAATAAGGGCAGTGAACAAGGTAAAGAGCAAAAACCGGGGCAGAGTAATAAAACGCAGGGAGAAGGTGAATATGGTGATGCAGAGCAACTGGCACGCATGGCCCAGCAGCAAGCAGCTATCAGGAGGCAACTGCAGGAGCTGAACAGCCTGCTGAATAGCAAAGGCATGGGCAATGCTAAAGAGCTGAAAGAAATACAGGAGAAGATGGACAAGGTGGAAACAGATCTGGTGAATAAACGCATGACCAATGAAATGGTGCTTCGCCAGCGTGAAATATTGACCAGGCTGCTGGAAGCAGAAAAATCTATGCGCGAGCAGGAGCAGGATAACAAGCGTGCATCAAAGAACCCTGAGAATATCAGCAGGCCTGTGCCGCCTGAGCTGCAGAAGTATATGAATGAGCGCAAACAACTTTTAGAGCAGTATAAAACAGTTCCCCCACAGTTGAAACCATATTACAAGAATATGGTACAAAACTACTACCAGATGATAGGCTCCGGTAAATAATACATCATTGTTCAGTTTTCAATTTCTGATTTTTTACACTTTTGTGTAAAAGGAAAATAGCATTTACACTTATTTCTAAGTGTTTGTTTTTTAGTTTTTTGTAAACGTTGAGTGGCACGCTTTTTGAACACATTAAAAAAGAAGTTCAAATTTTAATGCATCTAA
>CAMLKS010000404.1 GCA_946480675.1 uncultured Bacteroidota bacterium | reverse complement strand
TACCCTGCCGGTACCTACACAGTAGATGTAGTGTACACTGCTACGCAACAATAATTGACTTGCATACTAACACATAATTGATCAACACTAAAACAAGAGGGTATGGAACCACAAATTGTTCAAAAGCTATACGATGCCAAGTATCGCACTATTTTAAGCTTCGAGCGCTATGAAGAGTTGCTGAATGCCGGACTTAGATTGATAAAAGAAAACGGACTGAAAAAACAGTGTAAGCCAAATGAACAAAGTGCACTTGAGGTTGGTCTTGATTACATTACTGAAGTTATGTTGCAACATTAAAATATAATAAAAGCAGGATAATACCTGCTTTTATTATATACATACCTTATTTATATTAAAAGCTTTGTGTACTTTTAACACTTATTAGCTACTCTTGTCTATAAGGGTACATTAAGGGGTATCACGTGTTTTTATGAATCTTCGTCAAATAATGCTACTGGCCATTAGTGCCACTGTATGTCTATTAGCACTACAGTCGATATATATATACAAACACCCTGCAATTGTAGCAAATGTTTCGTATCTCAGTTTTTCTATTGCTCTATATATAATACTAGGTGCTGGCCTGGTATATGCTATGTACTATGTGCGCAAAAATGTGCTACGCCGCGTAAAACGCGAGCAGAGCGTATTGTATCTGGCAAGTCGCTATAGAACCATGATCGAAGACTCAGGAATTACAATACTAAATACAGATGCCAATGGTTTCATCACTTTCGTAAGTGAAAATGCAGAGCGCCTTTCGGGTTTTACACCGTCTGCTATGGTTGGTTTGCACATCACACAATGTATGCCACATGAATTCAGGGAATATATTAATGAAACAATAGCGCGCACGGTAGATGGCGAAGTAATGGAGCAGACCCTGGAAGTGCAGATATATACTAAAGCCCATGTAAAAAAATGGATAGGCTGCAAGCTCTACTTTATGATGAATGAAGACGGAGGCTTAAAAGACCTCCAGTTCATAATATGGGATAATGAAAAGAATAAAACACTGGCGCTGGAACTGGAAGAAGCCGAGGAAAAGCGCAGACACCAGCAGCAATTATTACAGGCTGTTATTGATAACAATCCTAATATTATTTATGTAAAAGACCTGGAAGGAAAGTACCTGCTGATGAACCGTAAACTGAAAGAAATGGTAGATATTTCACCGGATATGGATGTAAATACCATTTCTGAAGAAGATGTTTTCAAGTATAGCCGCAATAGCCTTGAAAACTATCGCAGGCTACACCGGCAAGTAATAGAAAGCAAGCAGACGATGGCCTTTGAAGAGACTTTTGCATATAAAGACACTGAAAAACACTTCTACATAATGAAGTTTCCTGTGCTGGATGAAAATAGCAATACCATCTATGTATGCGGAGTGTCTGTGGACATTACAGAGCTTAAAAAGGCGCAGCTTGAAATGATAGATGCCCGCGAAGAAGCCCTGCAGGCCAAAGAAGCACAGGAAAATTTCCTGGCGAACATGAGCCATGAGATACGCACACCTATGAATGGTGTGATGGGCATGGGCAACCTGCTGCTGGATACATCACTGAATGACGTGCAAAAAGAGTATGTACAGTCCATCAAAGAATCAGCAGAAAACCTATTGAACATCATCAATGATCTGCTTGATTTTTCTAAGATAAAATCCGGCAAGTTTCATATCGATGTCAATGACTTCAATATTGCCGATACGGTACGAAAAGCCATCTACCCATTGCAGGTAAAAGCTCAGGAAAAGAACCTGGCGCTCAACTGCCTGATAGATACCGGCGTACCGGAAGTAGTAACAGGCGATGCCCTCCGCCTACAGCAGATGATCATCAATCTGACTGCCAATGCCGTTAAATTCACATCAGAAGGGGCTATCACGGTAAAGCTTTATCCCATTGAGCAAAATAACAATGATGTGCTACTTGGAATTGACGTAGCAGATACCGGTATAGGGCTACCTGCTGACAAGCTGGATAAAGTTTTTGAACTATATACCCAGGTAGACAAAAATACATCGCGTATATATGGCGGTACCGGTTTGGGCCTTGCCATTGTAAAACAACTGGCCGAACTACAAAACGGTACGGTAAGTGTAAAAAGCGACTACGGCAAAGGCTCTGTGTTTACACTACAAATACCTTATAAAATAAAACAACAGGCGGTTAAGAAAGTAGAAATATCTAGCGCAGCGCAGCAAACAGGTTTATTGCAAGGAGTTAAGGTGCTGGTAGCAGAAGATAATCTGATTAATCAAAAGGTGGTACTTTATACCCTAAAAAACCAGGGGGCCGATGTAATCATGACCAGTAATGGTAAAGAAGCCATTGATACTTTAGCAGTTGATAAATGTGATATTGTGCTTATGGACCTGCAAATGCCTGAAATGGACGGTTACCAGGCTACCGCATATATACGCAACCAATTAAAGCTCGATATTCCTATAATAGCTATGACAGCTGATGCCATGAAGGGTGAAAGCGATAAATGCATCGATGCGGGCATGCAGGATTATATCTCAAAACCTTTTGAACCTAAAGACCTCTTTGAAAAGATATTGGCATTCGCTAATACAAATGCCATAATATAAGCATTGTATAAAACAGTCAGTTTGTTAAGCCCTCGTTAACCGATTGCAAATTGCGGGTTAACGGGGGCTCTAAATTTGTCTTGGGTGTTGCGGCGGTGCATCTTTGCATCATCAAACAACGAAACAATCTCAAACAAAAACAAACAACAAACAAAATGAAAAAGATCGCTTTATTTGCCGCCATACTTACTTGTATCACTGTCG
>CAMLKS010000403.1 GCA_946480675.1 uncultured Bacteroidota bacterium | reverse complement strand
GAAGCAAAAGGTGCGTATGTACTTTTTTTGGGTGATGATGCAGATAATATTCAGCCATGGTTTATACAAAAACTTCTGTCGACCATGCAACGGTTTGATGCAGATATGGTAGCATCAAACGTTATAGAACTAAGGATGCCCACCAGGGCGGTAAATCCATATTTCTATATGTCAGATAACTTTCCTATTACGCTTATTAAAACAGAGGTAGTAAGAAGGGTAGGTAATATGGATATGTTCTTCAACAGGAATATTCGTGCAGACTATGATTTGGCCTTACGTTGTCATGAATCAGGTGCATTAATGATATTTGACTCATCAGCGTTGATAGACCATCATCGCGCACCATCAGGCGGCTTGCGGGCTCATAAAGCAAGGGTTGTAACCAATGCTATTTCAAGACAATCCATCAGTAAGTTTGCAGAGCCAGCCGTGTCAGAAATATTTCTTGTAAAAAAACATTTTAATGCACTGCAGTATAAAATGTTTATACGCATCAAGTTCTTCAACCAGTTATCAATAAAAGGTAATAGTCTTAGAAAGATAGCGCGTATTCTAATGTTTGGTGCTAAGTCCCCCGGTATCATAAAACGCTATAAGGCCAATGTAAAATTGGCAGAACAAGAGCTAAATCGTCGTGCCAGCTCATAAGCACTATCTGTTAATAAGTTCTGAATTTCCGCCGGGGCCGGGAGGCATAGGTAAGCATGCCTACTGCCTGGCCAAAGCATTAGTGTATCATAATATATCTGTGACGGTTGTTTGTAACATGGATTATGCAAGTGATGATGAAATTAACGCCTTCAAGACAAAACTACCAGCAGGTATGCGAATAGTACATATTCGCAGGCAAGGCTTTGCTACTTATCTCAATAGGATAAGAACAATAACAACTTTATGCAAGCAACAACAATTTGATAAAATAATACTAAGTGGCCAGTTTTCGATATGGATGGGGGCATTGCTTAAGATATTACATGGAACAAAATTATTTGTTGGTGCATTTGTACACGGTTCTGAATTGTTGATAGGCGGCAGTATAAAAAGAAGATTAACAAGATTCAGTCTTAATAAGCAAGATGCTTTATGGCCGGTGTCACACTATACAAAATCGCTACTTCACAAAGCAGGAGTATCAAAAAATATACAACTAATACCGAATGGTATCGATATAAGTGAGTGGGAAAATAGCAGCAAAGAAAAAATGCCATGGAAGGGATATCCCAATCTGCTCACCACGGGCAGCATTACAAAAAGAAAAGGCCAGCATAATATCATAAATGCATTACCTGTACTGATAAAACAATACCCAGAAATACACTATCATATGATTGGGCTGCCGGTTGAGATTGAGGCTATAAAGCAACAGGCAAAGCAACTAAGCATTGAGGATTATATTACTATATATGGCCGGTTGTCGGATGGTGATTTGAAGAAAGCCTACAATACAGCTGATGTGTTCTGTATGCTGAGTGAAGAAAACAATGGGGATGTAGAAGGCTTTGGCATTGCTGTATTGGAAGCAAATATGAATGGTATGCCTGCAATAGGTAGCAGGAATACAGGTATAGAAGATGCGATAAGTGATAATGTAACAGGTAAATTGGTTGATGCACGTGATGTTGAAGAAGTATTAGCTGCTATGCAACAATTGCTGACAGCAAATAAAGCAGCGTTGCAAGCCAATTGTCGTAACTGGGCTATAGCACATGATTGGAATGAAGTGGTTAAACCCCTGTTGTGAGGATACTGGTTATATCGCATACGGATCATTACATTGATAGCAGTGGCACCATTGTTGGCTGGGGGCCTACTGTCCGGGAAATAGATATGCTGGCAGAACGTTTCGGTGCAGTTACACACATTGCATGTTTGCATACAGGTACAGCACCACTTAGTGCTGTGGCATATGGCAACCCGAATGTATCATTTATAGCCATACCTCCTTTTGGTGGCACCGGATGGAAGAACAAATTAAATATCATTACCTCGGCATGGGGTAATCTTATTAAAATACGAAAGGCATTACGAAAGGCTGATGTATTTCAGTTCCGTGCGCCAACATCTATAGGGCTATACGTTATCCCATACTTAAGTTTTTTTTCAAGAAAAAAAGGATGGTATAAGTATGCCGGCAATTGGATAGCTAAATACCCGCCATTGTCGTACGCTATACAGAAATGGATGCTGTTGCATTTGCAGTCAAGAAAAGTAACCATCAATGGTGCATGGCCGCATCAACCATCGCATTGTATCAGTTTTGAGAATCCATGTCTCGATGATGTAGACAGGATATCGGGAGCTGCAACTATAGCCAATAAAGAATTTGATGGCCTATTAACACTCTGCTTTGTAGGCAGGTTAGATAAAGAGAAGGGCTTGGATGAAATTATTGAAGCCGTAAGTATGCATCCTCAAAAAGATAGGATACAAACAATACACATTGTAGGTGACGGCCCTTATAGGAGCAATTTGGAAGAAAAAATAAAAGATGTACGATTGCCTATAGTGTTGCACGGCGCATTGCCTCACAACGCCGTGTTTGATATTTATAGGCGGTCTCATTTCCTTTTGTTGCCTAGCAGGTCAGAGGGTTTTCCGAAGGTGGTAGCAGAAGCTGCTAACTTTGGTTGTATACCTATTGTTTCAGATGTTTCTTCTATAAGCCAGTATGTGAATGACAACAATGGTTATCTGTGGGATACGAATGAATCTTCATTTGCTGACTTCTTTTGTAACATAGATTTGAATAACACAAAGGATTTTAAAAATCGTTCTGCAGAAGCGCACAAGATGGCGGCAAATTTCACTTACACTGTCTATCTCGATAAATTAAGCACACTGATATTAGCTT
>CAMLKS010000402.1 GCA_946480675.1 uncultured Bacteroidota bacterium | reverse complement strand
ACACAACTATTACTTTATTTAATCTGCAATTAAAAAAAGGCAGCACCCTTATAGATGCTGCCTTGATGTATGTATCATTTATTATGAACGCTATTACCGCGCTACTACAAACTGCTGCGATTGCCTTTCCGCGCCATTGCTGATGGTGAGGATGTAAGTGCCTGCCTGCAGGTCGCTGATGGGGATGGTGTGCACTTGCTGCCCCAGCTGCGGCTGCCATGTACGCTGCAGCCTGCCCATAGCATTGGTGATGGCCATGGTATAGGGCTGCGTACCAATGGCAGCGATGCGTACCTGCAATATACTACCCGCAGGATTTGGGTACAGGCGCATATCTATCACTTTCTGCGCGGCGGCTGCAACCGATGTGGTACTGGCATAGTAATAATGATGGAAATCCATGAAACTCACCGGTTCATAGTGCCCGGTAGCCTGGTTTAGCATGTAAGTACCCTTACTGCTCAGCTGGCTGTCGGCAGTGTAGGTCATCACATCGCATGTATTGTAGTGAAACGATGATGTGGCAGCATCCCATGGCATATTGTGCAGCGTATCATTAAGCCCGGCACTATTATAGGTATACCTCATAATGCTGACAGGAACCAGGTTTCCGCTCATCGTAAAGTCATTGTGCACTGTATCATCAGCAAGGGTTCCTGCTGCATCGTAGCGATAACCATTGTAACTGTACGGTATATAACCATTACCCGCTTCGTTGTAAAACCAGCTTGAAGACACCGGCTTGCCGGCGGCATTGTAGGCAAATGCCTGCAGCCTGGTTACATTGCCCGTTAAACTCACCAGCATATCTGTCACACTATCTACCAGCCCAGCTGCAGTATATACTGTGGTGGTGCGCTGCATAGTATCGGGTATGGGTTTATTATCCACCACTTCCACCTTTTCTATGCCATGCGGGCCGTAGGTATATAGCTGCCGGTGCGTCAGGTTGCCTATAGAATCCTCATGCCTTATTTCAGCCAGTTTGCCCCCGCTGTAGATATTTACGGTAGCGCCCAGCGACTGATTATACGACCAGGTACGTGTGGTATCGGCCATGCCCGTTGCAGCATAGCCAAATAACTGGTGCCTTTGCAAAAGCGTTGCGGTGCCATACATATACTTGTGCACCGGCCTGCCCGCGGCATCGAAACCGGTAACAACACGCCGGTATGGATAAGGGCTGTTGCTGCTATACTTTTCTGTTATTACCGTATCCGCTTTCAGTAGCACAGCATGAAACTGCTGTGGCGTGCCCGTGTGGGTATTGCCGGGGTTGTAAATGATATTGGAAGTATCTAGTATGGTACGGGTGCCCGATGCATTGATACTTGACCGTGTAACGGCTACCAACCGCGATGTTTGCGCCTGCACGCTGAAAACACTGCACAGCAATACTGCCGACAGGGAAAGATACTTGTTCATAGGTTTGCTTTTGATGTTATGCTAATCTAACAGACATTATAACGTGCTGCACACGTTGGGCTACCGCCCCACTACAAACTGCTGCGATTGCCGTTCCGCACCATTGCTGATGGTGAGGATGTAGGTGCCTGCTGCGAGGTCGCTGATGGGGATAGTGCGTGTGGTACTGCTCTTTTCCCGCCATTGGCGCAGCAGCCTGCCGTTACCGTCGTATATAGCTGCGGTGCAGGGCTTGTTATCTTTTAATACGATACGCAGTTGCATCACATCGCGCGCAGGGTTGGGGTACAGCGTAATATCTGCTACGGGCGATGGTGTACCTGGTACGCTTTCGGCAGGCACCGGCTCGTAATAGTAGCGCCTGTCGTAGGGATAAGCCCTGTTGATATACTCCCGTGTCAGCCAGTTGTGGATGCCGTATTCCATGATGCGGCGTTCACCGTCACCTACTATCGTATCGTTCAGCCCCAATGCATTGTATGTGTAGCGCAGCGCATGGCCTGCATATACATAATCGCCCGTCGTAGCCGACCATCGAAAATTACTATCTGTCAGCTTTTTACCACCTGCATTGTAGGTATGGCTTGTCATATACTCATGACGCCATGCCTGCGTGGTATCGTTGTAGCTATGGTCATATTGCTTTTCCAGCAGCGTGCCATTATACATGAATATGTAGCGGTAATAGTTTTCGTAAGCCGTTCCGTCCCATATTTGTGATACCGTAGTATCGCAGTTGCCTGCGGCATCATAGCTATACCAACGATAGGTGTATGGCATCCATAGGCCGCCACGCAGGTCCTGCTGTTCCTGCGACAACATATTGCCTGCCGCATCGTAGGTGTAGAGCAGGCGATAGGCGTAAAGCATTGAGTCCAGTTCTTCTACCAGCCTTCCATTAGCATCATAGGTATAACGCACGTAGCCGGCAGAATCCCATGTAGCGCCGGCCGTGTTCCAACTAAAGACGTATTTCCATGTGATGTCGCCCGCGGCATTGTAGAAGTAGTGGTATTTAGACAGATAATCGAAAGGTTGGCCAGGCTGCACGCCCTCATGTACTTCTACATCGCGCTGTTTACGTTGGTTGTATTGCACGGTTTCGCGTGCTTCCAATAGGCCGTCCGAATAATAGGCAGCAGTATCGTACCGCAATGCTTGTGCCCAATAGGCATCAATATTGCCCGTAGCATCGCTACCCCACACATAGCCTAAACGGGTGGTTTCATATGCCCAACCGCCGCTAACCCAATATTTATGTGCTATCATTACCAGCCGCGCCGGCTGCGCATGCATGTTGGCAGAAAATAAAAGTGCCGTAAGCAGGAAGAGGAGTAATTTTTTCATAGAAGTTTATTGGTTAGGTACCTCTAATCTACAAAATGTATTACAATTCATTTGTCATAAACTACGATTGCATCACCACCCGCGGTTTACGGTAAAGTATTGCGCTGTAG
>CAMLKS010000401.1 GCA_946480675.1 uncultured Bacteroidota bacterium | reverse complement strand
ATCGGCAGCAGCGGGTTTGGTTTTATCTTTCTGCTGCGCACCTATAGGTACTGCCATTGCCACACATGCCACTGCTAATAGTATCTTGGTTGTAAGCTGCTTCATAACACTAAAGTTATAGTAAACTCAGGCTTTCTTCAATAGCTTTTATTTTAGCTTCCGCGTCTTGTTTCTTTTTCTTTTCTATGTCAACTACTTCCGGTTTAGCATTTTGTACAAAGCGTTCATTGCTTAGCTTCTTGTCTACACTTTGCAGGAAGCCTTTCAGGTAGTCCAGCTCTTTTTGCATTTGTTCACGCTGTGCATCTACGTTAATATTTTCGGCAGCAGTTTCTATATACAGCTTATCTGTTTGCACCACTATCGATATGGTGCCTTGTTTTGCTTCCTCTGTAAAACCTACCTGCTCTGCATTTACCTGCCTGTACAGTATGTCTTGCGTTTGCTCATATAATGCATGGTGCTGCGTATCTATCCACAGTTTTATCGTGTCTTTAGGTTTTAACTGGTTTTTGTTACGTGCATCGCGTATAGCAGTTATCAGCTCTTGCAGGAAAGCGCCTTGTTTCAATATCGCAGCATCAATGTTATCATAAGCCGGCAAAATCTTTATAATAAGGTCATCGCCAGCACTTCTTTCTTTTAATTGGTGATATATCTCTTCTGTAATGAACGGCATGTACGGATGCAGCAATTGTACCAGTTGCTCATATATGGCTACAGTACGCTCATATACATGCTGAGACATTGGCTGCTCAAAGCCCGGCTTCACCCATTCCAGGTACCATGAGCAGAAGTCGTTCCATATCAGCGAATAGATGGTTTTCAATCCTTCGCTCAGGCGGAAGTCTTTCATCAGCTCTGCCACTTCCTGTGCTACCTGTGCCAGCCTGTTTTCCATCCAATCTATAGCAAAGCGTACTTCAGCATCGCTCACATTATCTGCCATGCGGCCTTCCCAACTTTTCACAAGCTTCAGGGCATTCCACATTTTATTGCAAAAGTTGCGGCCTTGTTCCAATTGCGCCTCGTCAAACAACAGGTCGTTACCGGCAGGTGAAGATATCATCACTCCAAAGCGTACGGTATCAGCACCAAAGTCTTCTACCAGTTGCAGCAAGTCTGGCGAGTTGCCCAGCGATTTACTCATCTTCCTGCCCAGCTTATCGCGTACGATACCTGTGAAGTATACCTTTTCAAAAGGTGCTTTGCCCTGATATTCATAACCCGCCATTACCATGCGCGCTACCCAGAAGAAGATAATATCCGGGCCTGTTACCAGTGTGCTGGTAGGATAATAATATTTTAGTTCAGCATTGTCCGGTGCCTTGTTCCAGTTAAATACTTCCATGGGCCACAGCCAACTGCTAAACCATGTATCCAGTACGTCTTCGTCCTGTTTCAACAGTGGATTTGCAGCATGCAGTTCAGGCTGTTGCGCTTTATATTGTTCATGCGCCGCCTCTTCTGTCTCGGCTACATATATGTTGCCGTCAGTATCATACCATGCCGGTATGCGTTGTCCCCACCACAGCTGGCGGCTTATACACCAGTCTTTGATGTTCTCCATCCAGTGGCGGTACAGGTTCTTATACTTCCCGGGATACAGCTGAATATTATCATTCATCACATTATCCAGTGCAGGCTTGGCCATTTCCTGCATATTGCACCACCATTGCATGCTCAGGCGTGGCTCTATTACTGCGTCCGAACGTTCGCTATGGCCTACCTGGTTGCTATAGTCTTCTTCTTTTACAAAGTTGCCCGATGCTTTCAGGTCTTCTACTATCTTCTTGCGTACTGCAAAGCGGTCTTCGCCTATATACAACTGCGCCGCCTCGCTCATAGTACCATCTTCATTCAGCGTATCTACTATCTGCAGCTTATGTTTTTGCCCCAGGTTGTAGTCGTTGATGTCGTGTGCAGGTGTTACTTTCAGTGCACCTGTACCAAATTCCATATCAATGTAGTCATCGAAGATGATAGGTACGCGGCGATTGATAAGCGGCACAAATGCATACTTTCCTTTCAGGTGCGCATAGCGCGGGTCATCAGGATGCACACAGATGGCAGTGTCACCCAAAATGGTTTCAGGGCGTACAGTCGCAATCGTTATATATTCCTCATTATCCGTATCCAGCTTGTAGCGTACATGATACAGTTTTGAGTTGGTTTGTTTGAAAATAACTTCTTCATCGCTAAGCGCTGTTTTAGCCTTAGGATCCCAGTTTATCATCTTTACACCACGGTATATACAGCCTTTGTTATACAGGTCGTTGAATACCCGTATAACTGCCGCATAGTAGTTTTCATCCATGGTAAAGGCGGTACGCTCCCAGTCCAGCGAATAACCCATTTTTTTGAGCTGCTGCAGGATGATACCGCCATATTTTTCTTTCCACTCCCAGGCATATTTCAAGAATTCATCACGGCTGATGCTTTTCTTATCAATACCCTTTTCGCGCAGCATCCCTACCACCTTTGCTTCTGTAGCAATAGATGCATGGTCGGTACCCGGCACCCAGCAAGTATTATAGCCCTGCATCTTAGCGCGGCGCACCAGTATGTCCTGTACCGTATTATTCAGCGCATGGCCCATGTGCAGCACACCGGTTACATTGGGTGGCGGCATGACGATGGTGTACGACGGACGGTCATCCGGCGTAGAATGAAAATATCCTGATTTGTTCCAGTGTTCGTACCAATGTTTTTCCGAATCTGTATGCTGAAAATTCTTACTTAATTCCATTACTTTCCTGTACTATGAAGACTGCAAATATAATGCGTTCATACCGCTCTGTTGGCATGATAAATATGTGATAATAAAATAAAAAGAGGATACCGGAACAAAACCGACATCCTCTTCATTTAACCAAAACAACTACAAACCTATAAGCCGG
>CAMLKS010000400.1 GCA_946480675.1 uncultured Bacteroidota bacterium | reverse complement strand
AGACAGCGGGCATTTCAGTATCTATTTATTATCATCCTTCTTCATAAAGCCTTTCAGTTTGTCCAGTGCATCTTTGGTAGCGTCCTGGGCACCTTTGGCCCATTCGCCCATTTTTTCACCGGCATCTTTGGCAAACTCCTCTGTATTCTCTTTAGCGGTGCTGGCTACATTTTTCATTTTGTCCATCAGGCTTTCATCCTCGGTCAGAAAGTTGTCTATCATACCATGCATCATAGGCGGTACTTTGCCTTTTATGAATTCCGTAATGGTTTGCAGTGCTTTTACAGCTTGCTCTTCCGTAAGGCCGGCTTTTTGTTTCAGTTGCTCCAGTAAGTTGTCCATAGTTGTATGTTATGTTTAAGGATGAACTAAATTATGCCGCCTTCAGGTAGTCCAGCTTCGAGTGCTCCAGCATTTGCTTGGCATAGTCAAGGCTCAGCAGGAAGGTACCATCATGCTTTTCTGATGGCAGGTCAAACATCGCATCTGTCAATATCATTTCACATATGGCGCGCAGCCCGCGTCCACCCAGCTTGAACTCGATAGCTTTCTGCACCATATAGTCCAGCGCTGCATCTTCCACTTCCAGTTGGATGCCTTCGTATTCAAACAGTTTTTTGTACTGCTTCACCAGTGCATTCTTAGGTTCTGTCAATATGCGTTTCAGTGCATCAGGGTCTAGTGGGTTCAGGTATGTAACTATTGGCAGGCGGCCCAGCAACTCCGGTATCAGGCCAAAGGTGCGCAGGTCCTGTGCGTTTACATACTGCAGCAGGTTGGCCCTGTCTATATCCTTATTCGCTTTTATAGAGTTGAAGCCCAGTGCAGATGTTTGCACACGGCGGGCTATCATTTTATCGATGCCCTCAAAAGCACCACCGCATATAAAGAGGATGTTTTGCGTATTCACCTTTACCATCTTCTGCTCGGGGTGCTTACGGCCGCCTTGTGGTGGCACCAGCACTTCCGAACCTTCCAGCAGTTTCAGCATGGCTTGCTGCACACCTTCGCCGCTCACATCGCGGGTAATGGATGGGTTATCGCTTTTACGGCCTATTTTATCTATCTCGTCTATATACACGATACCGCGCTCAGCGGCTGCTACATCAAAATTGCAAGACTGCAGCAGGCGTGAAAGAATGCTTTCCACATCTTCACCTACATATCCGGCTTCCGTAAATACGGTAGCATCTACTATAGCAAATGGCAATTGCAGCAGGCGTGCAATAGTTTTGGCCAGCAGGGTTTTACCCGTACCGGTCTCACCCACCATTATGATGTTCGATTTTTCTATTTCCACATCGTCCTGCACCGGTTGCATCAGGCGCTTATAGTGGTTATACATGGCCACCGCCATTACTTTCTTCGCATCATCCTGCCCTATCACATATTGGTCCAGGAATGCTTTTATTTCACGTGGCTTATATAGCTTATGTTGCTGCAGGTCGCTTTTATTGGTTTTTGTTTTGTTGGCATCACCATTCGTTTCCTGCAGCAGATGATGTGCGTTTTCAATACACTGGTCACAAATATTACCTTTCATGCCGGTAAAGAGGATATTTACCTCGCTCTCCGCCCGGTCGCAAAAGGAACATTTTCTTTCTGTCTGCTTTGGCATTATTGCAATTGTTTAATGTGCAAAGGTACGATAATTAGCTTGATTAGTAATATGAGATGAATAGCAGGGCTTATGGCTAAAACAACGGTAATAAACTAACTTGCAGCAATATGTCTTCGCTTTTTGCAGAGAGAAATACTGGTGCTGCACGCTTTGCAGATGTTATATTACCGCTCAACCTGCCGCAGGTACTAACATATGGCATTCCGCACGAAATGCAAGATGCACTGCGCCCCGGTATGCGCGTAGAAGTATCTCTGGGCAAGAACAAATTATACGCTGCCGTGGTTGAACGCATCCATAATGATGCACCGGAAGCCTACCAGGTAAAACCCATTCGCAATATCATTGATGAAGAGCCTATTGTAAATGAAACGCAACTGGCCTTTTGGCGGTGGATAGCACAATATTATATAGCTGCCCCCGGCGAGGTAATGCAATCGGCACTGCCCGCACACCTGAAGCTGGCCGGCGAAACCAGGTTGCAATGGGTAGGGCAGGAAGATGTGCTCTACGAATGGAGCGATGCCACCTATCCTGCTGCCGAAGCATTAATAAACCGTGGCGAACTGACCCTCAGTGAATTGCGCTCGCTGATAGGCAACAGGTACCTTACACGTGTTATCAATGAGCTGCTGGAAAACCAAGCCGTGCAGATACATGACGAGCTGGAAACAGCCTATCGCCCTCGTACAGAAAAAGTTGTGCAGCTATCGCAGGCATATACAGGCGATGAAGCCATGCACCGCCTTTTCGATGACTTGGCACGCGCCCCCAAGCAATTAGATGTTTTGATGGCTTACACCGAGCTATCAATCAAAAATAAAGTAGTGCGCCAGCAGGAATTGCTGGAACGAAGCGGGGCAACAGCTACACAGGTTAAATCGTTAGCAGAAAAAGGCATTTTCCATATCAAAGAGTTAGTTGTAGACCGGTTGTCATTTTCAGGCACGCAGGAAATAAAAGAAATTGAATTCACACCGGCACAGCAAGAGGCATATGCTACCCTTGAAAAAGGGCTGGAGGAAAAAGATGTAGCCTTGCTGCAGGGCGTTACCGGCAGTGGTAAAACACTGCTCTATATTCATAAAATAAAAGAATGCATCGCATCGGGCAAACAGGCTTTATTCATGCTGCCCGAAATAGCACTGACCACACAGTTGGTAAACAGGCTGTACGCTTATTTTGGTGAAGAACTCGGCGTATACCACTCCCGCTTTAGTAACAACGAACGCGTAGAAATATGGGAAAAAGTGCGCCAGGGGAAATACAAAGTGGTAATCGGCCC
>CAMLKS010000399.1 GCA_946480675.1 uncultured Bacteroidota bacterium | reverse complement strand
AAACGGTGGCTATGTTAGAATAGTAGAAGTGAACACGACCGGGGCTACTACCAATATAAATAATAACAATAATACCTGCGACGCAACTAATGGGTATAAGTATTATACAGGGACTGGTAATACTTTGATTGCTAATGCTGGAGCTACTATTGTTTGTTCTGTTAAAACAACAACGCCTTGCAGTCAATACGGTATTAGAATAGGTATTTGGTTGGATTGGATAAGAACAGGTGCTTCCGCAAATACTTTTGATAACACCACATATAATGCTGCCGCTAAAACTGGCGAACTCTTTTATCAGAGCAGGCGTGGTGACTTCTGTGGTATAGGTTCAAATAACGGTCAATGGTATACTGGTGCTACAGTGGGTGGTGCATTAATTATACCACCTACTGCCAAAGAAGGCTGGACTCGTTTACGTGTGCGCGCAGGTTCTGGCGACACTTTGTTTTTAGGAACGCCTCCAGGATTGCCTCCTGCCGACACATATCCTTGTACATCAGGCGGCGCAACGGGCCACTGGTCAGGCGAAGTAGAAGATTACGACGTATTTATAGTTAACCCCTGCCTGATGAACCCGGTTAATATTGATAATGTTAAGTTTAACGGTTTCAGGATGCGCTGGAATAGGAGGCCGAATGCAGAAATGTATGAATACTTCATATCTGATACATTGCATACCAATAAGCCACCTAATGGCTGGAACCTGACACCGGATTCTGCCGTTAGCTTCCCTAATGCAAGTTATCCGTCAATAGAATGCGATAAAAAATACTATATCTATACGCGTACCATCTGCGATACGGCAGACCTGAACCAGAACGACTGGGCAACTTCCGAGTGGAGGATCGATTCTGTAGTAACACCGCCATGCTGCTATACGCCTGAGGTGACGATAACAAACGTTACCAGCACTACTGCAATAGCCAGCTGGACACCGGTACCATCTGTATATAAATATGAATACCTGGTAAGTATGGATACCGTGCCGCCATCTGGCTCTAAACCTGGTATCATGACCATAAGCACAGGTGTACCTCTTCAGGGCTTGGATCCCGGCCGTATGTGGTATTTCTTCCTGCGTGCTTATTGCAGCCCAACGCCTACATCTGAATGGTCGGTAGATTCATTCCTTACACAGCCGCCTACAGCTGTGCCGCAAGTAGCAGGCAAAGAGTTTGGCATCATAGCCTATCCAAACCCTGTAAAAGATGTAGTAACGCTGGAACTGGCAAAAGGCATCCGCACGGGTAAAGCCAAAGTGATAGTAACAGACATTACCGGTAAGGTAGTAACCACTGCCGAAATGGAAAAAGAAGTACTGGAACTGAACCTTTCAGGAAAACCGGCCGGCACCTACATCATCAAATATGCCGATGATGCCCATACCGACGTCATACACGTCTCGAAACAGTAACGTATAATCTTCATGACTTATAATAATAAAGGCTGCAGAAATGCAGCCTTTATTTGTGTACTATCTTTAGAAGTTACAAATACAGGATATTTGATTTATGAAACGCATCACTCTATTAGCCATACTTGCCTGCATACTAAGTATAAGCTCATCAGCGCAAATAAGAGATTTTAAAGAGATGCCGGATGCGCTTTTAAGCAACTTGCCAAAGATGGGTTTAGACCATTCGCTATTTCTTAATAATTATGAAAGCGAATATTTCAATGCAGTATTTAAAAACAATAGAGAGGATTTTGATTTTACAGGCAAACAAATCGCGTTTATTTCAGGTAGCAACGCCGGCACAATGAGCAATAAGCAAAGCTATTTCGATGACGAAAAAAAAAGGTTTGAAGGCAAGTCTTCAATGATTAACAGCGAGGTTTATATTTTAAATGTTGATGAGAAAAAGCGATCGGGTGGTTACGATGCCGTTATTGTTTATTGGAGTAAAGTTGCAGTATCACATGAGCATCTCATTAAACTATTAAGTAAGCAGAAATAGCCAATAGTCATCACTGTATCTAAATGAAAAATCCCTCGCACACACGAGGGATTTTTTATCATATCCTTCAAAAGCTTACGCCATTACAGCAGCTTTCTTTTTTGCTTTTACTACAGCACCATTGGTAGCTTTTATCTTACCTATGTTGAAAGCTTTCTTTACTTTATCTACATAGTCCAGTTTCTCCCAGGTAAACAGTTCTACCTTCACATTCTTGCTCTTACCATCTGCCGACCTGAATGTTTTAGTTACCGTTTGTGGTTCGCGGCCCATGTGGCCATACGCAGCACATTCGCTATACATTGGCTGGCGTAGTTTCAGGCGTTGCTCTATAAAGTATGGGCGCATGTCAAACACCTGCTCTACTATCCTGGCTATCTCGCCATCTGTCATGTTCACCTTAGCAGTGCCATGTGTATTTACGTAGATACCCATTGGCTTAGCCACGCCTATAGCGTACGATACCTGTACCAGCACCTCATCGCACACACCGGCAGCTACCAGGTTTTTAGCTATGTGGCGCGTAGCATAGGCAGCGCTACGGTCTACCTTACTCGGGTCTTTACCGCTGAAGGCACCACCACCGTGTGCACCTTTACCACCATACGTATCTACGATAATCTTACGGCCTGTAAGACCGGTATCACCGTGCGGGCCACCGATAACGAATTTACCCGTTGGGTTGATGTGGTAAGCTATTTTGTTATTGAACAGGTGCTTGTATTGAGGATATACTTTGATAACACGTGGTATCAGTATATTCTTTACATCTTTAGCTATCGTTTCCTGCATCTTCTTCTCATCAGCAAAATCATCGTGCTGTGTAGATATAACGATGGCATCTATGCGCACAGGTTTGTTATCGTCGCTGTATTCCAGTGTTACCTGGCTTTTAGCATCGGGGCGCAGGTATTTCATCTGTTTACCCTCGCGGCGGATGGCCGAA
>CAMLKS010000398.1 GCA_946480675.1 uncultured Bacteroidota bacterium | reverse complement strand
GCCATTCAGCACATTGCCGCCAATGTCAAACTGGCCGGAAACGCCCTGCATGGCAAAGGCAATAAAGTTCTTCCCATCGGCCACCAGGGCCAACTGTATCACCAATGCAAAGGCCGTAACAATACCAAAGCTGATATAGGTACGCGGCTTCTTGAATATTTTATACAGTTCCAGCCTTAACATCTGCTTCGTTTGTAAGAGATAAGAAATATGCTTCCAGCGAATGGCTGGAGCGTATCTGCAACACCTGCACATCCTGCGCCACCAGCCAGTTATTCAATGCAGGCATCTGCGAGGGGTGCATTTTGAATACCAGCTTCGCCGCGCTTATTTCATGTATATGCTTATTCCATTCACTGCTATTCAGTTGAATGCCTATAGACTCATCGGGCAATATATCTACTTCCATTAGTGTTTCTGCAGGGTCCAGCAATTGGCGTACAGCGCCTTCCACTACCTTCTTACCACGGTGCAGGATGATCATGCGCGTGGCTATCTGTTCTATCTCGTATAGCAGGTGCGATGAAATGAGTATCGTTTTGCCATGATCGCGGCTGAGACTTTGTATCAGCAGGCGCATTTCGGCTATGCCCTGCGGGTCCAGCCCATTGGTGGGCTCATCCAGTATCAGCAGGTCGGGGTTGTGCACCAATGCTATGGCGATACCCAACCTTTGTTTCATCCCTTGCGAATAAGCTTTTACTTTATCGCGCTCACGGCCCTTGAGTCCTACTATTTCCAGCACCTCGTACAAGCGTGGGTCTTTTATAGGCGTACCGCTAAGGCGGGCAAACATTTTAAGATTGTCCCAACCGCTGAGGTACAAATACATATCCGGCCGTTCTATAATGGCACCTATATGCTGCAGCAAATGGCGGGACCGGTTATTAAACAATTGCCCCTTGATGTATACCTCTCCTGCATCCGGATATATCAACCCCAGCAACATACGGATAGTAGTGCTTTTACCGGCACCATTCTGCCCTAAAAAGCCATAGACATCTCCTTGCTGAATACTGAAAGAAAGGTCGGTAACGGCATTGAAGCCGCCAAAGGTTTTGGACAGTGCTTTTGCTTCTATAATATTATCAGACACCGAAGAAAATAATTGCTCAAAATTAACGCCGCCATGCTGCTTTAGTTCATAAAAGATTGAAAAAATTATTATTAATCTTCAATGCGCGTGGCTTACTATATTTACCCTCGTTAAAGTGGCGTTAAAGGCATTGTGCACGGCTGCATATATTTAACTTTGTTACTGCATGAAAAAAGTATTTCCCCTTATTGTATTCCTTATTGCCTTATCTGTATTGGGTATCATATTCATCCAGATGTCATGGATACGTGATGCCATCAAGCTGCGCCAAAACCAGCGCACTGAAGATATCACCACCGCATTGGCACAGGCAAGGGAGTCTTTATGGAAAACCTTCCTCGTAAAATCGGGCCAGATAGGCTTTTTCATGGATGAGGAATCGAGGATGTACTACCTGAAAGATTACTCTACTAACTTCATCAGCAACCAGGAAGTAAATGATATCATTAACACATCGCTGAAGAAATATAATATAAAGGACAAGTACGAGTATTGCATTGTCAATATCTACCAGGAGCCCATCATGTTCAGCAAACCTTTCAAACCTGAGTTTTTTGATAACAGTGTAAAAATATCCCTAACCCCCGACCAGGAACGTTTCAGAACCCCCGAAACGCTGTACCTGTATATTGTTGACGACAAGAGCTTTATCCTTAAAAAAATGGGCTGGATGATCGGGGCTTCCATATTATTTACTGTTATCATCATTTCGGCCTTTGCGCTTACGGTGCGTACCATGTTCAATCAAAAGAAGCTGTCTGAAATCAAGTCCGACTTTATCAACAACATGACACATGAACTGAAGACACCGCTGGCTACCATATCGCTGGCCATAGATGCATTGACGAATGAAAAGGTCATCCATAACTCTGAACAAGTGCGCTACTACAGCGGCATGATAAAAGACGAGAACAAGCGGATGAATAAGCAGGTGGAGAAGATATTGCAGGCTGCCCGTATTGAAAGACAAGACATAAAACTGAACCTCCAAAAGCTAAATGCGCACGATATTATTCAGAAAGTAGCCGACAATTTATCACTACAGATACGGGAAAAGAATGGCTCACTGTCATTGGAATTGAACGCACCGAGGTATATGATAGAAGCCGATGAAGTGCACTTTTCCAACATCATCTTCAACCTGCTGGATAATGCCATAAAATACTCGAAAGACAACCTGCATATCGATGTATCTACCGATGTGGTGAATGGCATGCTGGCTATTAAAGTAAAGGATAATGGTATCGGTATGAACCGCGAAACCGCATCGCGCGTATTTGAAAAATTCTACCGTGCGCACACAGGCAACATACATAATGTGAAAGGCTTCGGCCTGGGATTGAGCTATGTGAAAGCTACGGTAGAGGCGCACCAAGGCAAGGTTTCGGTAGACAGTACTTTGGGCAAAGGCAGCAGCTTCACAGTACTACTGCCTTTGGCCTAAGCTATTATATTACTACACACAGGCTCTTTATAACAGCGCCTATGCGTATGGCATCATAGATGCGTGGTTCTGATGCGCCGTGTTGCTTTACGCTGTTCTCGTGCGATGTTACGCAGCGTTCACAGCCATTCAGGGCAGATACTAACAGGCTCATGAGTTCATAAAACTCTTTGCCCATCACCGGGTTCATCATGCTACTCATGCGCAAGCCTGCAGGTTGGTTGTTATAATATTCCACTTCGTGCATATAGTGACGAAAACGATAGAATACGTTATTAGTATTCATCATAGCTGTGCAGCTATGCGTTTCGCCTATTTCATTATCGCTTGCACCTTCTTTACGTGCCAGGTTTTCAAAGGCTGCTATA
>CAMLKS010000397.1 GCA_946480675.1 uncultured Bacteroidota bacterium | reverse complement strand
GATTATATCCGCACTATGGGTGGCACTATTTTCCGCAATACCGACCTCGATTACCTGGCCGCAATGAGTGCCGGTATTGACAAACAGGTTACGTATGGCAGCACTGCCGATGCGCAATATCAAGGCACCCCGGTAATGGAGGGCGTATTCCTGCACATCAGGCTTTTATACCAAGGCAATACCACCCTCATAAAAAGCCTCCTGGTAGGCGAATATAATTTTCCCAACATCATGGCAGCTATAGCTGTTGGCCTGCATTTCGGTGTGCCTTTAAGTGATATTCAGACTGCTATAGAAACCTACAATCCTGATAACAGCCGTTCTCAATGGCTGCAACAGGGCACTAATAAGATCATCCTCGATGCCTACAATGCTAACCCTACCAGCATGCGTGCGGCTATTATCAATTTTGCCGGTGCACAATTGCCCAATAAAACCCTGTGGCTAGGTGGCATGAAGGAAATGGGTGCCGAAGAGGCCGCAGAACATGCCGAGCTGGTGGCATTAGTACAGCTATATGAATGGAGCGATGTGATACTGGTAGGCAAAGAATTTGATGGGATTGAACACAATTACAGGCATTATCAAACATCGGCAGAAGCGGCAGCAGCTATAAAAGCCAATGCCCCGCAACATGCATCCATACTTATAAAAGGCTCCCGCGGCAGTAAAATGGAAGTAATGCTGCAGGCGTTACCCGCATAATGTATTTTTATACTAACTTCACCGCACTGAAAAACAGAGGCTTCAAATGAAGGTAAATGAAGTGCCGCAAGACCCCAAAGATTTCAGGGAGGGGGATAAGATAACCAAGGTAATGTATGCCGTAGGTGACGATGGTAAATATACCAGCGTTAATTCTGCCGGTTGGGAACCCGATAATTTTGCTACCAAACAAGCCTGGGATGCTGTGGACGAGGAACTGGCCGTTACCGAGCAACTGGTACGCAGTGGACAGTTGAGCCCTATAGCCTACTATATGCAGAAGTGCCTGATGGATGTGGCCCTGTTGGCGAAATATGCAGGCAAATGGCAATGGCAGGTAAAACGCCACATGAAACCTGCCGGCTTTGCAAAGCTCAGCGATGCTATGCTGCAGAGGTATGCGGAGATATTCAATATACCGGTTACAGCACTCACCCAGTTCGGCAAATAATCTTTCAACGCAGACACCCCCTAATACACTAAGCATACAATGAGTACGCTCCACTTTTCTCATAGCCAGCACGCCCACTGCGAAAGCGGCGTTACGGCCAACCTGCTCCGTCACCAGGGTATAAACATTAGTGAACCAATGGCTTTTGGCATCGGTGCGGGTATCTTCTTTGCACACATCCCTTTCCTGAAGGTGAGCGGCACACCGGGCACTACTTTCCGTACCTGGCCGAGCGCTATTTTCAAGCGGGTTACCCAGAGGCTGCATATCGATATACATACGCAGAAATTTTCTACGCCTGAAAAGGCTATGCAGGCGCTTGATGATGTATTGGCTGCAGGCAAGCCCGCAGGCATGCTCAGCAGCGTATATTACCTGCCTTACCTGCCGGAGGCATTCCGCTTCCACTTCAATGCCCACAACCTGGTAGTATATGGCAAGGAAGGCAATGAATACCTTGTTAGCGACCCGGTGGTGGAAACCACTACCCGTATAGCTCCCGAAGACCTGGCAAAGGCACGTTTTGCCAAAGGCACGCCGGAACCTAAAGGATTTATGTATTACATCAAATCTGCCCCATTACAGGTGCAGTATGAAAAGGCCATACAGGCAGGTATTAAGCAAACCTGCTTTTTTATGTTGTCTCCGCCCCTGCCATGGTTTGGCAACAAGGCTATAGGCCTGCTGGCTAAAAAAATCACGAAATACCCGCAAAAGCTGACGCCTCGCAAAGCCAGCCTGTATCTGGGCAATGTCATACGGATGCAGGAAGAGATAGGCACCGGAGGTGCCGGCTTCCGTTTCCTCTATGCTGCTTTTTTGCAAGAAGCCGGCCAGCTGCTGCAACGCGATGATTTACAGCAATATGCAAAAGAACTAACAGCCATAGGCGACGACTGGCGAAACTTTGCCTACAGCGCTGCCCGGCTGATGAAAGACCGTAAGAATGACCTGGTTTCTTTTGACGAGCTGGGAGACATGCTGCGCGCCGTAGGTGATAAAGAGAAACAGTTTTTCCACAAATTGCAGGTCATCAAGTGGTAAAAAATAATATTTAACAACCTGCGTCGGGAAATAACCTTATTTTTGTCGCTTTAACATTCAGGAGTGCTACGTACTACAAGGGATATTATACTCAACATCATAGACTTTTTTCATAAACCCTTTGAAAGGTGGATACCACAACACACTTTCAGGTACCTGGCATGTGGTGGCTCTAATACAGTTTTCGATATCCTGCTTTATTTCGTCAGTTACAACTATATATTGGATAAAAACAGCACGGTAGATGTGCTGGGTATGCATATAGCGCCGCACATTGCCGCTTTTATCATGTCGTTTTCCATTAGTTTCCCTTTGGGCTTTGCCCTGTCTAAATACATTGTTTTCCCGCATAGCAACCTGCAGGGCCGCGTACAGTTGTTTCGTTATGCAGTGTTGGTAAGCATGTGCATTGTGCTCAACTACTTCTTCCTGAAGCTGTTTGTAGACGGCCTGGGCTGGTACCCTACACCGTCTAAAATACTTACTACCGCACTGGTGGCTGTATTCAGCTATATCTCGCAACGCAATTTTACTTTTAAGGTGAAAGAGGCGATAGCTGATTAATATTCTTATATACTTTATTGTTACCACTTTACTGCCTGCTTATACACAGGTAAAGATGGCTATGTCGTCATTCACCCCTACTTTTCCTCCATTTTCCACCCATTTGTTAAGCGTTTGCAAACCAGTTCCTAACAACCGGTTAACCTGCCTTTAAAGTT
>CAMLKS010000396.1 GCA_946480675.1 uncultured Bacteroidota bacterium | reverse complement strand
CGCACCGGCAAGGATATATGGCAAAGCCTATACGAACTGCTGCTGGTAGAAGCAGATGAAACCCTGACGGCTGAAAAGCTGGTAAAAACACCTGCATTCAAAGCACTGGGCATCGCAGGCGTGCCTGCCTTTGCTGATACCATGAGCCAAAAGCTGACCCACCAGCACATCACCTTCTCCTTCTTTACCTTGCCCGTGAAAAGTATAGATATACATACCCCCGATGGCGGCGAATGGGTTGACAGCAGCGATTTGAAGAATTATGCCTTCCCTAAAAGTGTACTTTCTTTTTTAGAAAAAATATTTTATTTTTAGAGTTATAAGGCTTTATAAAAAAAACTAATTGGTAAATTAAACAATTATGAGAGGCGTAAACAGAGTCATGTTGATTGGAAATCTTGGACGCGACCCGGACTTACAATATCTGGAAGGAAATATAGCTGTGGCAAAGTTCCCCCTCGCTACTACCGAAACCTTTAAAGACAAGAACGGCAACCTGGTATCGCAAACAGAATGGCATACCGTAGTGCTGTGGCGCGGCCTGGCCGAGCTGGCACAGAAGTACCTGCACAAAGGTAGCCTGGTATTCATAGAAGGCCGCCTGCGCACCCGCCATTGGGAAGACAAAGACAAAAACAAACGTTTCAGCACCGAAATAGTGGGCGATAACCTGGTAATGCTGGACAAACGTAAGGAAAACGGCGATTATCAGAATTCAGGTGATACCACGCACCAGGATATTAGCTACGACCCTAATATTGAGCCTACTAAAGACGATCTACCTTTTTAATATTCAAGCCTATTATATTTATATAAGGAAAGAAGCACTTTATTTCTTTCCTTTTTTTAATTTTGGTAGTCACCAAACAAGCGACACATTTTGGGAAGCTCAACTGAAGGGGAAACGACAACGCTGGCCCTGTTATTACAAGCATCGCAGGAAGCTTTCTCCGCGTCTAATGTCACCATACTCATTATCATCATTTTGATATTGCTGCTGCTTACTGCCATTACAGCAGGGGCAGAGACCGCCTATTTTTCCCTGAGCGCCAAAGACATCAATTACCTGAAGCTAAAGGACGAGCAAAGCGCAACGCAAGCCATTCAACTATTGGAACAACCAAAATTGCTGCTGGCCACTATACTGGTGACCAATAACTTCATCAACATAGCCATCGTTATCACCACCAACCTGCTGGTGAAGCAACTACTGCCACCGGAAATGAACGAGATAGCATCTTTCCTGATACAAATAGTAGCAGTTACATTCTTGCTGGTACTGTTTGGCGAGGTGTTGCCTAAAGTATATGCCACACAGAATAACCTGCGCATGGCCTTGTTTTCAGCACCGGTACTGAAGATCATGAGTGGCATCTTCAAGCCTGTAAGCACTGTTTTGGTATCATCTACCAACTATATAGAAGAACGCATCGGTACCAAACCATCGAACAACATCAGCAATGAAGATTTTGAGCATGCCATAGAACTGACAGTAGGCCATACAGCAACGCGCGAGGAGGTAAACATCTTTAAAGGCATCCTGAAATTCGGCAATATTACCGTTCGCCAGATCATGCGTACGCGTATGGATGTGAGTGGCATTCCGCATGAGCTTACGTTTCCCGAAGTGCAAAAGCTGGCCATAGAAGTAGGCTATTCGCGCTTGCCCGTATATAAGGAAAGCCTGGATAAGGTAGCAGGTATGATACATACCAAAGACTTTTTACCGCATACGGATGATGATCATTTCGACTGGCATAAACTGATACGACCTGCTTACTTTGTGCACGAAGGCAAACTGATAGAAGACCTGCTGAAAGAGTTTCAGCAGAAGCGTATACACTTTGCCATTGTGGTAGATGAGTTTGGTGGTACATCGGGCATTGTAACGCTGGAAGATATCATGGAAGAGATCATCGGCGATATCAAAGATGAGTTTGACGAGGAAGACCTGCACTTTAAAAAGATAGACGACAGCAACTATATTTTTGAAGGCAAGACCTTAATAAACGATGTGTGCCGGATGATAGGCGAACCATCCGACACCTTTGAACATGTACGCGGCGAGAGTGATTCGCTGGCAGGGCTGATACTGGAAATTTCAGGCAAGTTTCCTGTTGTAAATGAAACGGTGAGTTACAAACAATATGACTTCACAGTGTTGAATATTGATAAGATGCGCATACAGCGCGTGAAGTTGACCATAAATCCCGACGATGAGGATCTGTAATCGTTAATCTATATTATTATCTGTATTTACATCTACCAGCATGCGCATTAGCTGCTGTATCTCATCGGCACGCTGGTCGTCCCTTTTATACCGGTAACAAAGGGCCAGTTCTTCCAGCATTTTAAAGATGATACGCTTGGAAAGTATAGGCGTGAAATAGTTTTCGCGACCGGATGCATTTATCTTCTTCAGGTATGTATCTACATCTTTCTGCGTGTACACCATACCGTTCAGCGGGTCTATATAAAACTGCACCTGTTGCACACCCTCTTCATCATCCTGCTTGTAGAAATGGTGCAGGGTATCGATATAAGCGAATACAAACTGACGTGGCAACTCTACTGCAAATATGGGTATATCCAGCAGTTCGCAAAGGGCGAGGTACAGCACACCTAATGAATACGCATTGCCTTGCTTGCTTTCCAGCACCTGGTTGATGAAAAAATATTTAGGCTCGCGCTCTGTAAGCTCGTGGCCCTGCAGCTTGTAATAATTGTAAAGAATGCTGTTGAAAATATTTACCTGCTCCAGCGGAGTCAGGTAATTATTCAGCTCCAACCATATATTACGGCGTATCTGGTCGAACTGGCTGAGTATGGATGGAATATTCAGGTCGGGAAACTGGTATTTGACTACCAGTATGGCACCGCGCAGCAGTTCCGGATTCTTAGATCGGAAGAGCACACGTCTGAACTCCAGT
>CAMLKS010000395.1 GCA_946480675.1 uncultured Bacteroidota bacterium | reverse complement strand
TTTGTTCGATTGAACAATCTTACTTTGGCATCGGGGTATAAACCGGAATGCCGTATCCATTTACCACAAAAATTATTAAGTCTTGCAAAACGGTAAGCGTTGAACTGAGGATTAGCTTTGACTAATAATAGATTCTTTCCCAGTTCCGGCGTGATAGCTTCGTCCGCATCCAACGATAAAATCCAGTTGTGAGATGCTTGTGCTGCTGCAAAGTTCTTTTGTTCGATATGGCCAAGGAACTTTTGCAATACAATCTTGGCACCATACCGCTGTGCTATCTCTACTGTTTTATCTGTAGAAAGGCTATCTACCACCACTATTTCATCTGCCAGGTTTTTAACCGATTGCAGGCAGCGCTCCAGGTTTTTTTCTTCATTAAGGGTGATGATGACTACACTCAAATGTATCATTGTGGCAAATGTAGCTGTAAAAAAATAAAGCCCCTGCGGGCTTTACCATATTCTGAATATCGTGTGTTTATGACAATAGCTGCTGACGCAACAGGAATTCAAGCTGGGCATTAGTAACACCAAGTTTTTCTGTTAATTCCTTCTCATCTTTCCGCAACTTATACACATCATAAGCTCGCTGTATGGTCAGGTCCAGTTCCTCTTCATTCCATGGCTTGGTGAGGTAATGGAATATTTTTCCCTTGTTCACTGCATCTATCACAGCATTCAGGTCGGCATAACCGGTCAGCAGGATGCGCATGGGCTCCATATGTTTTTCCAGTATAGATTCCAGAAATTCTACACCAGTCATATTAGGCATGCGTTGGTCTGTAATAATAATATCAATAGGGTTATTGTCTAAAATCTTTATTGCTTCTTCACCACTGATAGCAGTAAATACATTATACTTCATCCTAAATGTTGCCTTGAACGAAACAAGATTGTTCTGTTCATCATCTACGTAAAGTATGTTTATTTTATCTGACATTTGATTTTTATAATATGTTTTAATGGGCGCAAATGGTAGTATAAAAATCTGTACACGTAAGTTAAAGATTTTTAATAAATTTCTGGTTACCTTTAGATAATTTCTTTTTTATATAGCAAATTGTTGGCGTTAAACGTTATTTTTGCAGTAACAAAGATAATACAAGTCCATTACTGGTTAAGGCTGAGAGAGAGAAAAAAGCTATGATCGGGTAAATATGGGCACAAAAAATTTCCCACCCAATAATTCCTGTTCAAAAAACTAGGTATTGACATTTTACATTTTAGTATGTAAATTAATATTGTATTTGCACTCTACAGATTTTTTAAAGTAGGGTTCATTGATTATAAGCAGGTTATAACTATACATTGAAACAAAAGATAAAAAAAACGATGAACGCTCTTTTTCCGACAGTTAAAACACTGGGCGCAATATGAGTGATATAAAATTTGTAATCAAAGCTTTCAGGGCTCCTGACGATACGGCTGCTTGTCAGAAGTTTGTAGATGGGCATATGAAAGTATTGAAGATATACGGTATTACCATGATAACCTCTGCCAATATAGAATGGTTTGAGGACCCGGACACATATGTGATACTTGTAGAATCGGAAGATGGGGAGAAGGTATATGGCGGGGCAAGGGTACAGGTTGCCGGTGGCAAGTATGAGCTTCCTATAGAAAAGGCTGTAAAAGATATGGATGATAGTGTCCATGAAACAGTAAGGCAATATGCCGAAAGAGGGACGGCAGAGTTTTGCGGCCTTTGGAATTCGCGAGAGGTAGCAGGTTATGGCATTGGTAGTATGTACCTGGGCAGGGCGGCTGTGGCTATTACCCAGCAATTGAAATTGACAACGTTATTCGGCCTTTGTGCGCCTGCAACGGTAAAAAACAGTGCACGTGTGGGCTTTGAGATAGCAACTTTCCTGGGCAATAATGGCACCTTTTATTATCCTAAAGAAGACCTTATAGCCACTGCTGTCATCATCAACGATACCGAAACTTTACTTACTGCAGAACCTGAAGAGCGCGATATTATTTTCGACCTACGGAAAAAACCTGTACAGTCGAAACTGGAAAGTGGCCCTAAAGGCCGAATTTTGGATGTTGTTTACGACCTAAGTATACCCAATATCAATTAAGCCAAAGTCATTTAAAGAATATGGATGAGATTAAAATTGTAAAGCAACAAACTTTACAATATCAGGATGTATATATGCCCCAGGTATTGAGGCTTACCAACAGTAAGGATAAAGCTGTTTTCGATGAATTATTAAGTTCAGGTTTTGTTTTCTTATTCGATGAAATAAAAGACCAGTTAAAAGAGCTTTTCAAAATACGCAATCCTAAAAGGCAGCTTACAGATGCAGATTATGAATCGCTGCTGCAAGCCCATATCGGCCAGACAGATATAGATACATATGGCGTTTGGGTATATTACCCATGGAGCAAAAGGTTGATGCACCTGCTGGATGAACCTGAATTCATAGAAGTACGTACCAGCCGCAATCAATATAAAATAACTAATAAAGAGCGGGACCTGCTTGCGACTAAAAAGGTAGGTGTTATAGGCCTGTCTGTGGGGCAGTCTGTAGCGGTGACGCTGGCAATGGAGCGCTCATTTGGAGAGATAAGGCTCGCCGATTTTGATGTGTTAGAGCTCACTAACCTTAACCGTATACGTACCGGCTTGTTCAATCTCGGTATTAAAAAAGTAATATCAGTAGCGCGGGAGATAGCAGAGATAGATCCTTATCTGAAAGTAACCATATTTGAAGATGGCCTTACGGAAGAGAATATGGATAGGTTTTACCTGGAAGGGGGTAAGCTGGACCTGCTGATAGATGAGTGCGATGGTGTAGATATGAAGATACTATGCCGCATCAAAGCCCGGGAACTGAAAATACCGGTGCTGATGGAAGGCAGCGACCGGTGTACGATAGATGTAGAGCGTTTTGACCTGGAGCCTGAACGTTCTATTCTGCATGGATATATCGA
>CAMLKS010000394.1 GCA_946480675.1 uncultured Bacteroidota bacterium | reverse complement strand
CCTTTTTCAAAATGCGTAGCAGCATCTGTGCGCAATCCATGATGCATGGATGTTCTGCGTACATGCATAGGGTCGAAATAAGCACTTTCCAAAAAGATGTTAGTAGTAGTATCACTAACGCCACTGTTGAGTCCGCCGAATACGCCCGCTATACACATGCCATCGGTGCTGTCACATATCATCAGATCGTTATCGTTCACCTTGCGTTCTTTCTCATCCAGCGATAAGAACACGGTTCCTTGCGGTAGAAACTGTACATTAACAGTACCACCTTTTATCTTATCTGCATCAAAGGCATGCAGCGGCTGGCCATATTCATGCAGCACATAGTTGGTAATATCTACCACGTTATTGATGCTGCGCACACCTATGGTACGCAGTTTCTGTTGCAACCATGCCGGTGATTCACTTACTTTCACACCTGCAATACCAATGCCGCAATACCTGGCACAGGCCTCAGGTGCTTTTACATGCACTTGTATATCCAGTGTAGTGCCACCCTTAGCAGGCAATGTTATATCAGGCAGCTTTGATTGATAAGACACACCTCTATGGTGCGTCAGGTAGGCACATACATCTCGGGCCACACCTATATGGCTCATTGCATCGCTGCGATTGGGGGTAAGGCCTATGTGTATAGCATAATCCGGCTCCGGAACTTTAAAGTACTCAGCCGCAGGCATACCTACAGGCGCATCTGCCGGCAATATCAGGATGCCCGCATGGCTTTTGCCCAGGCCTATTTCATCCTCTGCACATATCATACCGGCGCTTTCTTCGCCCCGTATTTTTGCTTTTTTTATAAGGAAGGGCTCACCTTCCGTTGGGTGAACAGTAGTACCTACCGTAGCTACCACTACTTTTTGTCCGGCTGCTACATTGGGCGCACCACATACAATGCCCAACTCCAAACCATTGCCTACAGACACTTTAGTTACGCTCAGCTTATCGGCATTCGGGTGTTTATGACAAGAAAGCACTTCCCCAATCACAAGCCCCTCAAGGCTTCCGGGTATGGCTTCCGATTTTTCAACTGCTTCTACTTCCAATCCTATGGAGGTCAATATTTTACTCAATTCAGCCACCGGCAATGCTTCCGGCAGGTATTGCAGGAGCCACTGGTAAGATATGGTCATCTGTTTTTAATAAATTTTGTTGTAAAGATAGCCCAAGGCGCGCATGTTTATAGCAAATCGCATCGTTTTACCGAAATCCTTTTCAAAAAACTTTATTAACAGTTTTTTGTGGACACAATGTGTATTAAGGTGATTTAGGCTGTAAATTTGTGGATATAACAAGGGAATAATGACAGGTATGTGAACAAGCGAGTGCGTAAGCTGTGAAATATGGCATAATAAATATTATTTCCGAAAATTTTTGCGCCCTCCTTTTTCGTTATACATTAGTCCTCCGCCCTAAATTTTAGCTCTCTCCAAACATGCTTTTACATTACGAAAATGTTAAGCACGTATTACCGGAAGGTTAAAATAGCATGAACGGCACAGGACGCGGATTTAGAACAACAGAATTACAACAGAGATAAAAGACGACCCCTAAAAATGGCAGTAAACATTAAAAAAGAGTTTGGAAACACCAGGAACCGCAAGCCGGACATTACCAACCTGGTGTATGGTAAAGTACCACCACAGGCACCTGAACTGGAAGAAGCAGTTTTAGGTGCAGTGATGTTGGAAAAGGACAAATTGGCAGAAGTATTAGAGATTATTCAAAGTGAAGATTGTTTTTATGTAGATGCCCATCAAAAAATATATGCAGCCATCAGGCGCCTCTTCGATAAGGGTATGCCCGTGGATCTGCTGACAGTAACGGAAGAACTGAGACGTAGCAATGAACTGGAGATTGTTGGGGGTGCTTATTTTCTTACCAGGTTGACAATGAGCGTTGTATCAAGTGCCCACGTTGAGGCCCACGCCCGTATTGTCATGGAAAAATTCATCCAAAGGGAGCTCATTCGTATTTCCGGCCAGGTAATAGGTGATGCATACGAGGATAGTACCGATGTATTTGACCTGCTGGACAAAGCAGAAAGTAACCTCTACGAGATTACTGATAAACACCTTCGTAAGAACTTTAAGAGCCTGAAGGAAGTATTGGTAAAAACCGTGCATGAAATAGAAGAGGCAAAAAATAAGAAAGACGACCTTACTGGTGTACCTTCTACCTTCGCGCCGCTTGATAAGCTAACGAGTGGCTGGCAGAAAACGGACCTTATTATTCTGGCCGCCCGTCCGGCGGTGGGTAAAACTGCCTTCTGTCTTAACCTGGCTATGAATGCAGCCATGCACAGTCCTAAACCATTCCCTGTAGCATTCTTCTCGCTTGAGATGGGTGCCGGACAGCTGGTAAAAAGGATGCTGGCAGCCGTAACGGAAGTAAGCATGGAAGCCATTACGAAAGGGCGTATGCAGGAGCACGAATTTGTACAGATGACCCAGCGTATGAACAAGCTGGCTGCGGCACCTATCTTCTTGGATGACCAAGCTGCACTGAACATCTTTGAGTTGCGTGCAAAGGCACGTAGGCTGAAACAAAAACATGATATTCAACTAATTATAATAGACTACCTGCAACTAATGCAGGCTAGTGTGAATGGCGGTGGTAACCGTGAGCAAGAGATATCCAAAATATCGCGCGACCTGAAAGCGTTGGCAAAAGAGCTTGAAATACCAATTATTGCGCTGTCTCAATTGAACCGTTCGGTTGAAAGCCGTAAAGAAAGTAAAGTACCACAACTGAGTGACCTGAGGGAATCGGGAGCCATCGAGCAGGATGCGGATATGGTTATGTTCCTGTACCGTCCTGAATATTATGGTATTAATAACGATGCTATGGGGCAACCTATTGAAGGTGAGACACATATACACATAGCCAAGCACCGTAACGGTAGTACAGATACCGTTAAAGTTCGCTTCATAAAAGAATACCAGAAG
>CAMLKS010000393.1 GCA_946480675.1 uncultured Bacteroidota bacterium | reverse complement strand
GATGGTGTCCAGCAATGCTAAATACGACAAATATAAAAGGGGCGAAGCCGGCGCCAGCCTCACGCCCGAAGAGCAATCTGGGTATACCGTATTTAAAAACAACTGCGCTACCTGCCACGTAGAGCCCCTGTTTACCGATTTCTCATTTCGCAACAATGGCATAGCCATTACCAGTGTAAATGATAGCGGCAGGGCACACATTACACTCGATGCAGCCGACTTGTATAAATTCAAAGTGCCATCGCTACGCAATTTGCGCTACACATGGCCCTACATGCATGATGGACGTTACAATAACCTGGACGATGTAATGAACCATTATACAAAAGGTATTACACAATCTGCTACGCTCGATCCCGCATTGAAGGACGGTATACAGCTTACAGATAAAGAAAGATCAGACTTGTTGGCTTTTCTGAATACACTGAATGATGAAGAATTTGTGCGGGACCCCAGGTTCCAGGAAGTGAACTAAAACGGTATCAAACGATATAGCATTAAAAAAGAGACCTGGATTAATCCAGGTCTCTTTTTATGTCTTTGATTTCTATTACTTCTATGAATTTTTTGGTGGGGTATGTTTCGCATACTTCACCCTCCCCATCTGCGGCATATTTTACTTTTACCCTGTAACCATCGTGCTGGTAAGCGCTGGGCAGATAACTGGGCCTCACCAGCTTGCCATCTTCCAGTAACAACAGGAAGCCACAACCGCCTTTAGCTATATCTCCCGAATCGGTAACGGTAGCCTTTTTCATATCCTTATCCTTCTTGCACGATGATACCGCCACAACCGAAAGCAACATAAAAGCCGATAGTAAATATTTACGCATGATGTAAATCGTTTGATACAAATTTGGCTATGAAAATACTAAAAACTTTTAAAGGTGCAATCATGCCGTAAACTTATATCCGATACCCCTAACCGAATGGAAATGACGGGGGTTACGGCTATCTTTTTCAAAGTATTTGCGGAAGTTAAGAATGAAATTGTCTATCGTACGGGTGGTGGGGTACACATTATAGCCCCATACTACCTGTAATATATGCTCGCGCGATACCACCTGGCCCTCGTGTTCTATCAGCAATTTCAGCAGGGCTGCCTCTTTTTTGCTCAATTCCTGGGTCTTGCCTTTTACATCCTTGCATTCATGCGCTGCAAAATCTATAGAACAGCCATCAAATTCATATACATCGGGTACAGACTGCGGGGCTTTTATCTTTTTATCCTTCACCAGCAGCTTATCCACGCGCAACAGCAGCTCTTCCAGGTTGAAGGGTTTGGTCATGTAGTCGTCGCCGCCTTTTTTCAAGCCTTCTACCCTGTCAGCACCCGTATTTCGGGCCGATAAAAACATGATAGGTACATCATTATGCTGCATGCGTATGGTTTCACAAACCGTTATGCCATCCATATCAGGCAGCATGATGTCTAGTACTATCAGGTCAAAGTGCTCATTTTTTACCATTTTGATGACCGCAGGGCCATTATCGGCAGTAGTTACTTCGTAACCTTCCAGTTCCAGGTTTAGTTTCAGGGCTTCCCGCAGGCTCTCTTCATCTTCAACAACCAGTAGCGATGCTTTTTTTTCTTTCGTAATCATAACGGTTCTGTTTTCTTGATATAAAAATAATGACAATTGGTATCGTGTGTCAATACCGGCGCACAGATATGGTTATTTCATGACAATGCGGGAATTGTTTAATATGATAATCCGTTTAAAAACAATTCGTAAATAGACTATGTAAGAAGTTGGCTCATTCAAAAAAATCGCTACCTTTGCCGTCCATTTTGCGGGTGTGGTGAAATTGGTAGACACGCTAGACTTAGGATCTAGTGCTGCGAGGCTTGGGGGTTCGAGTCCCTCCACCCGCACTAAAAAATGATAGCCGATACATGTATCGGCTTTTTTTAAACCTCTAAAAAACAATAAACAATATGGCTACGGTAACACGTGAAAATATTGGTAATCTGCACGACAAGATAGTAGTAAAACTGGGCAAGGATGATTATATGCCTACGTTTGAAAAATCGCTGAAGCAGTATGCTAAAAATGCAAACGTGCCGGGTTTCCGTAAAGGAAATGTACCTGCGGGTATGGTGCGCAAGATGTATGGCCAGTCTATCTTTGGCGACGAGGTACTGCGCGCTGCGGGTACTAAGCTGGAAGAATACCTGAAGAGCGAATCAGTTGCAATATTTGCACAGCCAATGATACTGCCGAATGAGCAGCCGTTGAAGCTGGATATGAACGATCCGCAGGAGGTTGATTTCTCTTTTGAAATAGGCCTGAAACCTGAAATAGAGATTACTCCGCTGAAAAATAAAACTGCGCTGACACGTTACAAAGTAATCGTGTCTGACAAGATGATAGAGGATGAAGTAGAGCGCATCAAACGCCGCTACGGCAATGCTGAAACACAGGAAGCTGTTACCAGCAAAGATGATATCATCTATTCTAAATACGAGCGTTGCGATGCAGATGGTAATGTGTTACCTGAATCGCAAATGGTGGAAGACACCGTGCTGCTGGAAAAGCTGCCTGCTAAACTGCAGGATATGCTGATGGGCAAGAAAAATGAAGAAACACTGGTTATACGCCCGTCAGATGTTTGTACGGCTGAAGAGTTGGAAGGCTTCCTGAAAGACCCGCTGAAACAAGGTGTCGAAGCAGCTGATAATTATTACAAGCTGACCATCACGCGCGTAGCCAAACTGATACCGCGCGAACTGGATGCTGAACTGTTTGCCCAGCTGTTTCCTAACGATGAGATAAAAGATGAAGGTACTTTCAAAGAGCGCATCCGCCAGGAACTGTCTCGCGAATACGACCGCGTAGGCCGCGAGCGTTTGCACAATGAAATGTACGAGCTGCTGGTGCACCAAACGCCGATACAGTTACCGGTAGATTTCCTGAAACGCTGGCTGAAAGAAGGTGGCGAAAAACCAAAGAG
>CAMLKS010000392.1 GCA_946480675.1 uncultured Bacteroidota bacterium | reverse complement strand
CAGGCTGATATTCACTTTGCTGGGCGAACGCTTTTGCATATAGTCCACCATATTTTGCATGCGTGCTACCAGGTCTTCTTCTTCCAGTTGTGGCGCGCTACCTACTTTGCTAAACCTGTCTGCCACCAGCTTCAGGCGGTCCAGATCTTTTTGCATTTCCACCACGGCCTCGTTATTGCTTTCGGTATCTTTCAGCAGTTCCAGCCAGCCTTCCATAGAACTGAGCGGTGTGCCCAACTGGTGTGCTGTTTCTTTAGACAGGCCTACCCATACCTGGTTTTGTAGCGAGCGGTGTGCCGAGCTGAGCGCTATCAATACTACTATCAGGAACAGTATGATGATGGTAAGCTGCACATACGGATAATATCTTAGCTGCTGCAACAAAGACGATTCGCCATAGTACACATATTGCTGCCCGAAATCGTAATTGAAAATAATAGGTGGGTGTAGCTCTTTAAACTCGGCCAGTTTGTGTTGCAGGTAAGCATTGTCTTTTTCTATTTTGTTGCTGTCAAGATTTTTATAATCCTGCACCACATCCTTGTCATCGCTTAATATCAGGGGGATGGTCTTGTTCTGACCTATGGCTATAGAGGCATATTGCTGTGTGGCGGGATCAGTACTGTATTGCAGCTTCAGCACTTCTACCAGTTGCTCTACATTCTTCCGTTCTTCATGAGCCAGGTTGGCTGCCAGCCTGTTGGTATAGTAGAGCGAAGCTGCCACTATACACATAGCAATTATTATTAAATAGTTTTTCCAGTTAAGATATTGACGCATCGAGGCCTTTAAATAACGAAATCAGGGTAAAAATATTATGATTTTGAGGGAATAACTATTATTTTTGTCCGCGGAAATTATCATTTTCAACAACATGCAACACAACCAGGAACATAATTTGGGCCAACACGAAGATTTGGACAACCCAGCTGATATAGAACTGAGCAAACCGTCTAAATCGCGTTTCTTATTCCTGCTTTTCTTCTTCGGCATATTCATCTTCTCTTGGGCAGGTTGTTACAACCTGTACGAGCACAAGTTTAAGAAGAATGCTGACGTTGTAGCTCCAGACAATACGCTTTACGATCCTAAGTATAAATAATCATTGTTCATAGGGCAATGATTAACTGCACACAAGATACGGCCGTAGTTATACTCAGCTATAATGGCCGTAAGTGGCATGAACTATTCCTGCCGCTCATTGTGTCGGAAGCACATACGGGGTACGATGTAGTAGTGGTAGATAACGCATCTACCGACGATACGCTGCAATACGTACAAGAAAATTATCCCACCGTTCATACGCTGCAGATAGCTGTGAACCGTGGGTTTTCTAATGGCTATGCCGAAGCGCTAAAGCAGATACAGGCTAAATACTATGTACTGCTCAGTGCCGATTTTGAAGTAACTTCCGGTTGGTTTCCTCCGCTTATCAATGCTATGCACCGATACCAGGGCCTGGCTGCCTGCCAGCCCAAAATACGCTATTGGAAAGACCGCGAATTCTTTGAATATGCAGGTGCGGCAGGTGGGTTCAAAGATAAGTATGGTTACATGTTTTGCCGCGGCCGCATCTTTAACGAGCTGGAAAAAGACAACGGGCAATACAACGACGATATTGAAATATTCTGGGCATCCGGTGGCTGCCTGATGGTACGCGCCGACCTATATCATAAAGTAGGTGGGCTGGATCCGGATTTTTATGCACACATGGAAGAAATAGACCTATGCTGGCGCCTGAAAAATGCAGGCTACAAAATAGGCTATATCGCCGGCTCTACCGTATACCATGTGGGCGGTAGCGTTATCAGTTACGGCAGTCCGCAAAAGCTGTATTACAATTTCAGAAACAGTCTGATATTATTACTTAAGAACGAGAAAGTTGCTACCCTGCTATGGCTATTTCCGTTGCGGCTGATGCTGGATGGCGTTGCTGGTGTGCATATGCTACTGGGTGGCAAGGTGAAGGAAATGTTCATCATCATCAAGGCACATTTTCACTTCTACGGCAGCCTGGGCAAATGGCTGGGCCGGCGCAAAGAAGCCAACAAAAATATCACCCATCGCAATGAAGCGGGGCTGTATAAGCGTAGCATCGTATGGCAATTCTTCGCCCTGCGCAAACGTATTTTCACTAAACTGAACTGGACACCTGAAAGGCTTAGCTAAAGCCACACTCACCGCCTTCGGGCTACATAGGCCCATCTATCTAAAATCATTTACCGACCATTAAGCGCCGTTTACCGACGCTGCTTCCTGCTTTACCTAATACGGTTTTAGCGGCAGGTGTTGTGGTTATACTTTTACATCATAAAGTTTCAAAAAAGGAATTGACATGAGAAGACATTTTGATAATCCAGAACAATGGCGCCGTAAGCAAAAGGGCGACAAAATATGGTTCGGATTGGCCCTGGCGGCTTTGGGTATATTCCTTATGCTTAAGAAAATGGGCCTGTTCTTTTTCGACTGGCACTCTTTCTGGCCTATCATCCTTATCGCAGTAGGCTTGTTAATAGGCGTAAAAAAGAAATTCCGGAACCATGCATGGTGGATACTGATACTGATAGGTGGCGCACACCTGGTACCTGAATTCATGATAGGCGATACATCATCTTCCAGCCTCGTTTTCCCGCTGGCACTGGTAATAGGCGGTATTGCCATTGCCTTACGTTCGCGCAAGAATAGCAAGATGTGCGAAAACCCGATGCAGGTAGTGACCAATACTGATAATGACCTGAACATAGACGTAACATTTGGTGGGCGAAAAGAAATCATCACATCCAAAGAGTTCAAAGGCGGTACCGTAAGTGCCACATTTGGCGGCGTAGAAGTGAATATGATACAGGCCGATAGTACAGTGCAGCCAATGGTATTAAACATGAAGATATCCTTCAGTGGCGCAGAGCTTATTGTACCATCGCACTGGGATGTGCAGAATGAAATATCGCCCACATTT
>CAMLKS010000391.1 GCA_946480675.1 uncultured Bacteroidota bacterium | reverse complement strand
GTATAAAGAAGGCTATACGGCGGGGTATTATATTCTTGAAGTGTAAAGAGTAGCGGCGCTTATATCCGAAAGGACGTAATAACATGTTTTTATACGCTATGTTACTATGACAAGTATATATTTGTACTTTCTAAAGACGCCAATCAACTGACTGATGAGCTTGCTTTTTTCAAGAGCTGCGGCAGATAGCACTGCTAATAAAAATAAATTGCAGGAAATATTACCCTACATATGGCTGTTGCTGCCGGCCTTCATTCTTTTTAGAACAGTTATCACTTATTCCGTCAATATCCCTATGCTGGATGATTATGATGCCATACTTGATTTCCTAAACCATTTTAAAACAGTCACCACACAAGAGCGTTTATCACTTTTATTCGCACAGCACAATGAGCATAGAATCGTAACATCGCGCATTTTATATCTGGCATACTATGCGCTTACAGGCAAGGTAAATTTTGAAACGCTGCTGCTGATAAACAACCTGCTGCTGATACCTACTTTCTTCATAGGCACGTACTTTATCAAAAAGTTCATACCCAACCATTGGTACATTCCTGCCTTTATTTTCAGCCTGTGCCTTTTTGATGTCAGCAATTATGAAAACAGCTATTTCGTTATGGCAGGCATACAAAACTATGGCGTGTATATGTGGTTCATGCTGAGTTTATATTTTTATTCATTGCAGGGAAACAAACACCTATGGTTGGCAGTATTACTACAAGTGCTTTGCATCTTCTCCAGTGGCAACGGCATGATAGGTGCACTGGCATTAACGGGGTATAACATATTCAATGGAAATAAAACAAAAGCGATAGTTGCCGGTAGTACTTTCACCCTATTTAGCAGCTTGTACTTTATAGGCTATGAGCAGCCACCTACTTCACATGGCATTGCCGCTACAGAAGATACAATACCCTTCTTCCTGCATGAGGTGGGTGCGCGTTTTGGTTACGAGCAGGGGATACTGGCAGGGGCATTAATGCTTGCCTTACTGATTGTCACTTTCCCCGCTACTAAAAAATTGAAACTGCATGCAAATGCCGCACCTTTATGCGCCATGCTATCATTTGCGCTGTTATCGTTGGCCGCTGCAGCGCTTTACCGCGCTACCAATAAAATGACCGACTCTTACGCAAGCCGGTATTTCATTCACAGTGGTATGATTACAGCTATCCTGTTCTGTTTTATCATGCATAAAGTATGGCTCAAAAAAATCTTTTGGCCTGCACTATCTGTTTGTATCGCCTTTATATTTTACGCTTATTCCTACAACTACAAGTATGGCATATCCTGCTTCGAAAGGGAACATTACCGGAAAGAACTGCTGGATTACTACTATGATGAAGCCCATCCGGGCCGTGCTAAAAAGATAGCAGACCGGGCCTGCAGCGAGGGTATCTATTGCCTGGAAGAAGAACGCCAGAGACTATATTAACAAGAGGCCTGAACAGGAATGTTCAGGCCTTGTAATTTTTACCCCTTAATTGATTACGCACTATTGGCAGGAATGCCCTGTGGTATTTTTATACTATTGTAAAACAATTCGCCTAGTAGCTATGCCATTAGCAGTGTTGCACTGTACGGTATAGACACCTTTCGGATAACCACTCAGGTCTATTGTAAAGTTTTTATCGTTTACGCTGCTGCCATTAAACACTACATTACCTACCACGTTATACACTTTTACATCTTTAATAACAGTGTTTGTATTAGTAAGATATACTACACCCATAGTAGGGTTAGGATATACAGTAAGTGCAGCCTCATCAGCCATTGCAGTTTCTATACCTGTAGGGTATTGCAGCAGTTCCGGATGCTGTGTCAGTGAATAGGAATTTGCCCCTGGCTGCACATTCGATTGCATCATAGCCGCCTGGTCTTTTGTAAACATCATCATACAAGCATCATTCACATAGTCCATATAATTCATGAACATAATGCCATCGCCTGTTGCACTGCAATTGTCAAATTTAGGATAGGTAGGACAGCCAAATGAAGCTTCCGATTGCGGAGGCGTATCTGCTATACCATCATCCGCACCGCGGCTGTCTGACGGGCACTGCCCATCATCATCGCCCCATATATGACGCAGTTCAAAATAGTGACCCACTTCATGTGTCAATGTGCGTCCTGCATTAATACCACTTATGTAGTAATCGGCATACAGCGTACGTTTACCAAAAGCACCATAATTCAACACCAGTCCAAACTCTGCCTGGGGTATGCCATAAGCTGAAAATGACGGGGGCACACACAGGCCAAGAATAGAAGCAGGACTGCCATTACTCAATGGATTGATCACCCATACATTCAAATACTTTGCAGGGTCCCATGCATCGGCGCCATTTGTGGCTGCATACTTCGCACCTTTAAAGCCCACTGAGCCGGAGCCTTGCATTTCAAAACCACTTTCTGTAGTTACTATTATTTCATATCCATCTGTAGCACTGCCATCAGCTTTACGGCGGGCCAGGCCAAACTCAATGCCAGTATTAGCATATAATGGCTTAAAATTGGCAGGTATCCTCACACTGTCGCTATTGCGTGCATTAAAGTCGCGGTTCAATACAATGATTTGTGAGTCGACACGCTTTTTGATACCGGCTGCACCACCCAATTGTGCTATTTGTGCTTCATTCAATACAATGTGAAACACCACCGGTATAGGTGCCGCAGCTGTAGTTTTCATTGCGGCATTGGCACGCGCAGCTTTAAAATCGTACGCACTTTTTACTTGCTGTTCATGCACTTGCTGCATCACAGCTTCCAATTGCGGATTGGCTTTTAACAATGCTTCTTTCATTGCCTGCATACCGCATGTGTGATTTGTTTCCTGAGCTTCTGATAATAATGGAGAGAATAAAAATGTTACACCCAACAACAGAATGGACAATCGCTTCATATCTATAATTTAATCTGACAGCTGATGAACAGCCGCTTTTGTTTGTTCGCGACGAATGTCGG
>CAMLKS010000390.1 GCA_946480675.1 uncultured Bacteroidota bacterium | reverse complement strand
GAAGCAGCAGGCGCCTATACAGGTGAAGTAGCCGCAAGCATGCTGAAAGATGCAGGTGCCGAATATGTGATACTGGGCCACTCTGAGCGCCGCGAATACTTTGGCGAAACAGATGCGGTACTGGCTAAGAAAACAGACCAGGCGCTGGATAGCGGGTTGAAAGTGATCTTCTGCTGCGGTGAGCCATTGGAAATACGTGATGTAGGCACTCAAAACGACTATGTAGAAGCACAACTGAAGGCCGGTGTATTTCACCTGCACAAACACCAACTGGCCAATGTGGTAATAGCATATGAGCCTATATGGGCAATAGGCACGGGCCGCACAGCCAGCAGCCAGCAGGCGCAGGATATGCATGCACATATACGCAGCCTGTTTGCTGCACAATATGGCCAGGCTGCTGCCGATAACCTGACGATACTGTATGGCGGTAGCTGCAAACCATCGAACGCGGCAGAACTGTTTGCTTGCCCCGATGTGGATGGTGGCCTGATAGGTGGTGCATCGCTAAAAGCCGATGAGTTTCTGGGTATTGTGAATGCTATGATAGGGGCATAAAAAATATTTGATTTTCCTTTTGGTAATAAGAAAAGCCTTCTTATCTTTGCAATCCCAAACGGGAAAGGCCGCGTTGGTCAAGGGGTTAAGACGCCTCCCTTTCACGGAGGAATCACGGGTTCGAATCCCGTACGTGGTACAAGAAAAAGGTAATCGATACGGTTACCTTTTTTTATTTCAGCTTGTTATTTTTACAAGCGAAATCAAAATCTTCGGAATAGTGTATGGCCTCGTAGTACAATGGATAGTATAAGAGTTTCCGAAGCTCCAGATTCAGGTTCGATTCCTGACGAGGCCACTACCTGAAAGGTGCAGAAATTTCTGCACCTTTTACTTTTACCTCTCATTGCAATAATGCTTAAATTGCTATATGCCTAAAAAAGCCAACACCAAACCTACGGATGCAGAACAGGTGACTACGTACATGGACGCGCTGGACCATCCATTGAAAAAGGATATGGAAGCACTGATGAAAGTAGTGCAGAAGGCCGATGCGAAACTATCTGAACGCATTAAATGGAATGCACCCAGCTATTACTATAAAGAGGATATTGTAACCTTCGGCCCACTTCGTACAGGTAAGCTATTCCTTGTATTTCATCATCCCTCTATCATGAACATAAAGTCTGAAATACTGGAAGGTGATTTTAAAGACCGTAGGCTGGCATACTTTAATGGTAGTGCTGATATCAAGGCTAAACAAGCAGAAGTAAAGCGCATTATCAGCGAAACCATAGCACATATAGAACGTACAACTTAGCTTATGCATCTTAAAGACATCAGAAAGCAGCGGATGCACAACCAGATGATAACCATTTCATCGCTCACGAAGCCGGAAGAGGTTGTGAAGCACCTGGTAGCTGTACAATCGCAGGAGTATGCCCAAGCCAAGTGGGCATTAGGTATGCGCATGGTAGCAGCCAATGATGCCATCGTAGAAAAAGCGTTTAATGACGGCAAAATATTGCGCACGCACGTAATGCGCCCCACCTGGCATTTTGTATTACCACAAGATATACGCTGGCTACAGCAACTTACATCCCCACGCGTACATAAGCTAAGCCTGCCCTACTATAAGAAAACAGGCATAGATGGTAAAGTGATGAAAAAGTGTTGTGATGCGCTGGAGAAGATGTTGCAAGGCAATAACTACCTGACAAGAAATGAAATAAAAACAAAGCTTGAAAAAGCAAAGATATTGGCCGATGGCATGAAGCTAAGCTACCTGATGATGCAAGCCGAGCTGGACAGTGTAATATGCAGCGGCCCGCGGCATGGCAAGCAATTTACCTATGCACTGGTAGAAGAACGCGCACCGGCAGTAAAAGCCATCAGCAGGGAAGATGCACTTGGTAAATTGGTACTGCAATACTTTACTACGCGCGGGCCAGCTACAGCACATGATTTTGCATGGTGGTCGGGGCTGACAATGGCAGATGCAAATGCAGGTATAGAAATGAAAGCCCGGCAACTGGCACATGAAGTGATGGATGGCAAAACATATTACTACAGCCCCGATGTAAAACATGAAGGCAAAAAACAGCCTGCCACCTTCCTGCTGCCCGACTATGATGAATACGGTATCAGCTACAAAGACCGCACCGCCATATTTGGTAATGCCAATAATGCACAGGTGCTCACCAATATTTTTGGGCATACTGTTATAGCCGATGGCGAAGCTGCTGGTACATGGAAGCGTGTAGAAAAAGGCAAAGAAACAACCGTGGAACTATCCTTTAAAAAAGGCCTGAACGCAACAAAAGTAAATGCTATCAACAAAGCTGTTGACAGGTATTTAAAGTTCATCAAACCGTAACGTTACTATTGCTTAGATAACAGTTCCTGGCACTTTTGTTTAATAGCCTGCGCATCTTTGAATGATGGGTTCAATTGTATCACCTTATCCATATCAGGTATTACAGCTGAACAATTATTCAGGCGCAAGTTCATAAGACCGCGTTTCAGGTAATTTTCAAAATTGGAAGCATCTAATGCTATGGCTTTTGTATAAGCCTCAATAGCACCCGGCAGATTGTTTTTTATAGCATAGATATTGCCAACATTGCTCCACACTTCCGCATCTTTCGTTCCCGCACTTATAAGCACATTGTAATACACATAAGCACTATCAAACTGCTGGCGCGAAGCATAATAATCACCCATGTTTTTGTACGCCGTTTTCACCCCCCGCTTTACTACCGTTGTATTGTTTCCTTCCTGCTTTACTTCGTATGGATATTTATCTATCACATCGGCCCAAAGGGTTTTACTATCGTTCCATACGGCAATGCGCTGATAGGTAAGGAATACACATAGCAGTGAAAAAGCACCCGCTATGCCTAAGGTTATGTTTTTGTAACGTGGGCTCTGCATCCAATCATGCACATACAAACCGAGTATGAATAAAGGGCCTAT
>CAMLKS010000389.1 GCA_946480675.1 uncultured Bacteroidota bacterium | reverse complement strand
CATAAACTACGATTGCATCACCACCCGCGGTTTACGGTAAAGTATTGCGCTGTAGCATCGGCACCATTGCTGACGGTGAGGGTATAGCTGCCGGGCTGCCAGTCGGTGGCACGTATGGTGTGCAGGGTGCTGCCCTGCCCTTTCCATTGGCCTGTTTGCTTGCCGGTGGCATCGTGTACTGTTATAGTATAGGGCTGTTTTATTTTTGTGCTAACATCCACTTTCAGCACATCGCGTACTTGTGTAAGTGGTAGCTTTATGCTGATGTGCTTGCTTTGCGGTAAGGGTGGTATGGGTACAGGTTCGTAGTAGTAGGTTTCGCCAACGTAGTCGTTTTTGCGATGTTGCTTCCAGTTCTCAACCCACCCATGAGCGTTATAAACGGTAGCTGCTGTAAGCACCTCCAAGCCTGTAATGTAACTCATCATGGTATCGTTATAACCGTGGGCATTGTAGGTATACATGCGCGTAGTTATGATTGGGTCAGGAAAAATGTAGCCGCAACTACTATCTCTTATCAGCCGGTCATTAGCATCATACATCTTCACACTGTAGCGATCGGGCCGAGGATGGTACCCCGTATCCCTGCTGCGCAGCTGTTCTTCTCTTATACACTGCATACCTGCATATATGCACTCCCGTTGCTGCAGGCGTACATATCCCGTATCATTCCATCCCCAGCGGGTATGTGTCACCATATTACCTGCGGTATCGTACCGGTAAGTATCTTTAGTTGCCGTGTGCCACACACTACCAAAGCGCCTTCGCCATACAGCACTTAACTGCCTGCCCGACGCATCATAATTATATAAAAACAGGGAGCCACCTCCTACCGGATCTGATGAATCTGCAGCTACTACCATATGACCATCACGATACATCCAGCTACGCAAAAGTGCAGTATCCCATTTACTGCTATGCCAGCTTTTGTGTAATTCCAATTGCTGTAAACAGTTTCCATCTGCATCGTATGTAAAATAACTTCTGCCTTCTTCTTCCATCCTTTTATCCGTCGACAGGCCCACGGTGGAAGTGCTTTCTATCTTACCATGCTTGTTATACTTTACAGTAGTAGTATGTACATATTTTCCCCCTACATGCTCTATCATCGTATCATACAGCAGCCTGCCCTCATACATGTCATCAAAATTTCCCGTAGCCATGTTGCCTGCTTTATATTTCAGCCATGTAGTATCTGCTATTTTTTCGCCATAATTTTTATGGGTGTACATCACCAGCCGCGCGGGCTGTGCCTGCAGTGTGGCTGTAAGGAGCAGCAGGTATAGTATGGGTAGCAACACTTTCATAGTGGTGCTACTAAGCTACAAAACGCATTGTAATACACCCGTCATAAAAACAAATACAGCACAGGCATGAATACCTGTGCTGCTCGTTTGTATTAGGGGGATGTATAGAGGCTTAGCGTGCTATTATAAATGGTGTGGCTGTTTTTTCACGGCCATTACCTACCGAAAGGATATAAGTACCCGCCTGCAGGTCGCCCACGGGCAGGGTGCGTGTAGCGGCGCCTGTTTCCTGCCACTGGCGTACCAGCGCACCGGTATTGCTATAGATGGCCACGGTGTATGGCTGAGATTGCTGGATGCGCACTTTTATGTGCAGCATATCAGTAGCAGGGTTGGGATACAGGCTCACACCTATAGTGCCCGCCATTTTGGTATCTACACCCGTAAAACTGTTGTAGTAGTATTTATAGTCATAATTGCCCGTGCCATAGGCCCATGTACCGGCAGTGTAGTTTTGCGTATGCCAGCGTGTCAATTGCCCCAGTGTATTGTAGGTATTCACCACGCGGCTCACCGTATCCAGGTTGCTGCTTACTATGGCACGCACGATGGTCGTATCGCGCAGGTTGGCGGTGTAGTGCATCGTGCTCAGGTTTACCAGGTCAAACATGCTGCCCGTGGTGTTCCATTGGTAATTACTATCGGCCACCATATGGTTAGCACCATCGTACAGGTATATATGGCGTATCCAGTTTTGCCAGGCACCGCCTACCCATTGCTTGTGTATATAGCTGGTCTGGTTGTTATTGGCATCATAGGTATATTCTACAAGGTTCGTATTTTCATAAGCACCTGCCGTATTGTTCCAGCTTTCCAGCAGCTGCGATAGCTCGTTGTTATTGCCATCATAGGTATAGGTATTGCGCGAGTAAGGTTTCCATACGCTGCCGGCAGGGTCCCATACTTCGTAGCGGTATTCGGTCATGTTACCACCCGTAAATACATATATGCGTTTCGACTGGTTTACATACGTGCTCGTCGCCGTGTTGTAATACTGGTACATACTTTCCGTAAGGTTGCCGCCCGTGTAGGTATTGGTATGCTTGCCCATGATGTACAGGCTGCTGGTGCTGGTGCTATAGGTATAGTCGATGGTCATCGTGCGGTTGTTGCTGCCATCGTAGGTATGGACGGTCATATCCTGTGTGTACCATGCCCCCGTCACAGGCGGGTCTTTGCGCTGTATCAGGATGGTATCCCTGCGGCCACCCGCACCCATGCGGTATATACGGCGTTCAAACTCGTAATAGCCCGTGCCCGACTGGTAGAGCACACGCACCGTCGTGTCATTCTTCAGGCTGTCGTACTGGTAGGCCTGTGCATCGCCGCCATAGCCATTGCCTGCGGCATACAGCATACGCGCCGTGTCATAAGGCACCATTGTGCCGCCGCTATAGGTAAGGACGTGTGTACCCACCAGGCGGCTTTGTTGTGCTGTGGCCGCTATGCCGCAAAGCAGCACCAGGGCCATAAGTGTAAAGTTCTTCATCATACAAAAAGGTTAAGAGAGGTTTGGATTATATCAGCACAAAACTACCCCCGCTACCCACCCTGCCCTATACCCGCCACACGGTAAAAAACACTACGTACCAGCACGGATGCCCGAAAAATATTTTCGCGGCATAAGATTTTATTAACAATTATTCCACAATTTTTTCGTATATTC
>CAMLKS010000388.1 GCA_946480675.1 uncultured Bacteroidota bacterium | reverse complement strand
AGCTGGCATTCAATGAACCGCAACTGAAGGGCACACCACATGTATGGGCCATGTATAAAGATAGCAAAGGCCGTGTGTGGCTGGGCACTAATGGCGGACTGTACACTATAGATAGCAACCGTATAAAAATAGCAAGGCTGAAAGGCAATACACCGCTGTATGGCCTGCCTTCCATTTTTAGCATTACAGAAGATAAGTATAACAATATATGGCTGGGTGCTTCATCGGGCGCTTATCGCATAAAAGATAGCACGCTGGCCTATTGCAATAAAAGCAATGGACTTACGGATAATACTATATTCCAGGTGCTGGGCGATGCGGAAGGTAATATATGGATGGCATCAGACGGGCAGGGTGTGTTTCGTTTTTCGGGTGCGCAATTTTCCGTAGTAGATGAAAGCACGGGGCTACCCAGTGCACAGGTAATGAGCATTGCCGCCCAGGGACAGCGCCTGTATTTCGGCACCTACGATGCGGGCTTGTACACCTATGAAAATGGTGGGGTGTATAAAGTGAACATCCCTGTAAATACCACCATAACAGCATTGCAGCCACGCAACATGTATGATATGTGGATAGGCAGCCGCGGTGGTGGCCTGTGGCGATATGATGGTATCATTTTCAAATCTTACACAAAACCTACGCTGCCTTCCAACTTCGTTACCAGCCTGTACCGCGATGCGGGTGGGCGCATGTGGGTAGGCTTTGATAATGGTGCGGTGTATTACCAGAATGATACTTTTCACCGGGTACGGGGCATTTACAGTACGATACAAGACATCATTACTCTGGGTAGCGATAGCATACTTTTTGCTACCAATGATGGGCTGAAATTATACAGCATCCTTAATGATGAAACCGTCAATTATAAAACCAATGCAGCACCCGACAGTGCTACGCCGCAGTGCTTTACCATCAGCGGCCATAACCTGTGGATAGGTACCAGTGATAATGGCGCTATATGCTACAACCTGAAAACGGGCAAGTCCCTTACACTAAATAAAGGCAATGGCCTGCAGTCCGATTTCATATACAATATCATAACCGATAACGATGGCAATGTGTGGACGGGTACGGGTTACGGCATTCATAAAATAACCATGCGCGATAATACGCCCATCATCCAGTTTTACGGGCGCGGACAGGGTATTACGGGTATGGAAAGCAATCACAATGCGGTGTATAAAATGCCCGATGGCAGCATCTGGTTTGGCACTACCAATGGTGCGGTGCATTACAATCCGCAATCGAAGTTTGTAACACCCAGGCCTGCCAGTATCGTGTTGCAGTCGGTAAAAGTTTTTGGTGAAAACATAGGCGATAGCAGCTATTACGATAGCCTCGATGCATGGTACAATGTGCCGCATCACCTGCGGTTGCCTTATCGTAAAAACAATATCACGTTCAATTTTCAGGCCATCACCCTTGCGGGTGGCGAGCAGGTGCGCTACCGCTACCGCATAGCTGGGCTGGATGCGCCGTGGTCAGACTGGTCGAACATCAACACTGTTACCTATAGCGCACTGCCGCCGGGCAAGTACACACTGATGGTAGAAGCCATAGCCGGTAATAACGAAGTGGCAAAACTCTCTTATCCCTTCGAAATCATTACGCCTTTTCATAAAACAGGATGGTTTCGCCTGGTGATACTTTTGGGCTGCATACTGCTGGGTATTACCATACAATACATTGCCAACAAGCGCAAGCAAAACCGCATGGCGCTGCTGGAACGCCTGCGCCGCGAAGAGCAGAACAAGGTGCGCGAACGGACGGCAGAAGATTTTCATGATGAGGTGGGCAATAAGCTGACGCGCATCAATGTGCTGACCAATGTGCTGAAGAATAAGATAGGCCATGTAACACCTGATACGCAGCGCATACTGGACCAGATACAAGACAATACCGGGCAGCTATACAGTGGCACGCGCGATATATTGTGGTCGCTCAAACCATCGAACGATAGCCTGTACGAGATACTGCACCGCATACGCGATTTTGGGGGCGAACTGTTTCAGGATACCGATATAGACTTCTTCTTCAACGGTACGGACGAGCGCTGGCAACACTATAAGCTGCCGCTGGATAGCAGCCGCAACCTTATCATGATATTTAAAGAGGCACTGAATAACTGCCTGAAGTATTCTAAAGCCACACGGGTAAGCATGCTGGCCGAACTGAAAGCCCCCGATATACTGCATATAGAGCTGAAAGACAACGGGCAGGGTTTTGATATGGATACCGTAAAAAAAGGCCACGGGGTAAACAATATGAACGTACGTGCCAACCGCCTGCACGGCAAGCTATATATAGATACCCGCATCGGCAAAGGCACCATCATCAGCCTCAGCTTCCGCCTGCCACCAAAGGATAAGTAGCCGTTTCATTCATTCCACATTCCATGGAATGGAATACCATGTTTTTAAAAACGCAGTTTTCAAACTGTTTTTACTATAACAATATTACAACTTAATATATACTTGTTCCATTTCGTTCCACGTTCCACTTTATGGAACGCGGTATGTTTTAAAATGATACCCCCGCGTCATTGCGAGGCAGCGCAGCAACGAAGCAACCTCACGAAATGAGTGTATATAATATTGCCTGTAAAAAAATATCTTTAAACTATATGCAACAAGGAGGAGCCGTTTACATTTTATCATCACCTAATAGAGGGGCACTGTACGTTGGTGTTACGGCCAATCTTCCATCACGCATATGGGAACATCGTAATAAAAAATATCCCGATAGCTTTTCTGCAAAATATAATTGTACACTGCTTGTTTATTACCGTTTGTTTGATGGGTTTGAAGAGGCTATAGCAGAAGAAAAAAGGATAAAAGGTGGTAGCAGGGCAAAGAAAGAAGCTTTAATACACAATATGAACCCGGAATGGGCAGATTTATATGAAAGTATATTGTAACCAGCTCTTATTAGCCTGCTTTCATTTCGTGAGGTTGCTTCCTGCTTCGTGCCTCGCAGTCGCAATGACGCGAGT
>CAMLKS010000387.1 GCA_946480675.1 uncultured Bacteroidota bacterium | reverse complement strand
AGTGGCGGTGGAAACTTTGTATGGACCGTTAAACCCGGAGGCGAGCCTATAACCAGCCTCAGCAATCCAAACATATACAACCCGATAGCTGTTGTAAGCAAAAAAACAACTTATGTTGTAACATCAACCATTAACAATTACTGTAATAATAATACAGATGAAGTAACGGTGGATGTACTTCCCGGACTTGACTTCAGCAAGGTGAATGATACTATAACCTGCCCTGATAACCCAATAACATTAGATCTGAAAATCAAACCTCCTGCAGGTGCTACATATACTATGAAATGGACACCATCCACATACCTGCATGATAGCACCTCAGACAAGCCAATTGTTACGCCTAAAGCTACAACTACATACACCGTAATACTAACATCATCAGATAATACATGTAAAGGTTATGATACGGTAGTGGTAGATGTATTAACCGGTTTTGACATAGAAAATCCTGACACGGCAATATGTAATGGCCAAAACGTGCAGGTACGCGCAACCGGCGACCCACGCTATACTTACTCATGGAGTACCACGTCCCCTAATCCCGGCCTATTCTCCAACGCCACTATCATAGATCCTCTAATAACCCCTGCACCTTTGGGCAAGTTTAAATATATACTGAAAGCCAGCTACCCTACTTGCCTGGATAGCATCAGTGAACTGGAGATAGATTTGCAACCTGTACCTGTAGTAACAGTAGGCGAAGATGCTACGGTATGCTATGGAGATACCATGCAACTGACGGGCACTGTAAACCCCGCAACGTATCCATTTACTTTATCGTGGACACCGGGTGCATCACTGAACAATCCCAATATTATAAACCCGATATTCTCGGCCAATGAAACCACGACGCTGACGTTTACAGCTACCTCAAGTGCAGGTTGTACGGCAAGCGATGATATAACATTGACCGTATTCCCTGCCAGCTTCCTGTTCACAAGTACTGACACAGCTATCTGCCCCGGCAATAAAGTGCAGCTGCACCTTACAGGTAACGGCATCAGGTCTTTTAAATGGTATCCTGATGAATATATAAGCGACAGGAACTCGTATGATCCGTTTGTATCACCAACAAGCACGAAGATTTACACTGTAATTGGTATTGATACAAATGCATGTGCTGATACACAAAATGTGAAGATTGTAGTGCATCCTAAAGTGAGCTTGCACCTGCCCGATTCTGTAATATTGTATCCCGGTCAATCTTATCAGTTAGACCCCGCAGGTAACGCGGCTTATTATAGCTGGTTCCCTCCTGTAGGCCTTAGCAAAGCAGATGTAGCAAACCCTACCGCGAAACCGGATGTAAATACACGCTATTATGTGAATGCTACAACGGAATTTGGTTGCACGGCATCTGATTCTATCAACATAATAGTAGCACCCGAAAGCATCCTGTCACTGCCGAATGCATTCTCACCTGGCTCGCAGCCCAATGCATTGCTGAAAGTGATACGCCTGGGCGATGCTACACTGAAGAAATTCGTTGTGTACAACCGTTGGGGTACCAAAGTGTTTGAAACCAGCGACATCAACGAAGGCTGGAATGGCACTTATAAAAATGAGCCACAACCAATGGGCGTATATGTGTACATGATAGAAGCTACTACTGCAAGTGGTAAACCATTCAACAAACAAGGTAATGTGACACTCATGCGTTAATCATCAGAAACTATATTGCGGAATATATAAAAGCCCGGTGATTCTTCACCGGGCTTTGTTTTTTCAGTAGTTAAAGCAATTAGTTAGCAACGAACTTACTTTTGATCTCTGAAGGGATACCGCCTTTGTGCAATAATATAGCGGTAGTTTTATACAGTACATAAGGTTTTGAAACGTAGATATAACCTTTATAGTCATTCTTTTCGCCCCACGAGTTTTTTACTATGTAGTATTCCTTACCACTTTGATCTTTTGCCAGGCCTACTATGTGCATACCATGGTCATCGGTAGTAGTATAGTTATCAAAAGCTTCCAGGCGCATTTTAGATGTTATTTTCCTGTCCGGCTTAGGACCATTGAATAATGCTTTCTGTTCCTCTTCTTCCATATCTTCCCAGTCTTTTTCAGGAACAAATGCTACACCGTTCTTCCAGCTAAAATATTTCTCGCTCACATCCGTTGCCCAGGCTACGGTATAACCATTGTTCAATGCATTATCTATAATCCTGGTCAGGTCGTTCATTTTTACATTATACACTTTATCCCAGCTCCAGTTGTCGGGCACCATCAGTATCATCTTCTCATAATAAGGCATATCACTACGGGAAGAAAGCTCGATATAGTCTTGCGGTTTGATGCCTACCACATCTTTAGCGAATGTTTTGGGGGTATATGTTTTGCCGTTGTAGGTAAATGTTTCAGGCTGATCGCCAAGGTATATATTCAGCACAGCTTCAAATGCACGCTTCCAGTTGGGTGTTAGCTTACCATTCGGGTTTTTAACTACAGCATCCAGCATACCTTTCAGTATTGCCTGCATTTCGCCGAACTTATTTTTGGTCGTACCATAGTTCAGGCCAGTATATGCATTCTGGGGTACAGCACCGTATTTGGCATACATGTTTATTACATCATGGCAAGAACCACCATCGCCCCAGCTAACGGCACCATGCATGCGTACATAGTTATCCGCCTTTTCAGTATACACACAGCGTGCTGTATATATTTCTGCTATATCTACAGGTTTCTTGCCCATACGTGCCATTTCACTTTCCAGGAAAGAGTTGGTTGAATAGCTCCAGCAGGTACCCGAACTACCCTGGTTTTTTATCGCTGTATTCTCAAGGTCGATGATGTGCGTGAAAGTGAATTTCTTTTTTGCACTGTCACTTTTATTGCCATCCAGTTTTTTTACAAGATCATCCTGGGCAGTAGCCATCAATGGCATAACCGCCAATAAAGCAAGTATCCGTTTCATTTAGTATGATTGAAAAAGTTGAACTGCGAATATACTTATCGCAAGCCTATTATCACAGGGTGTGATGGGTGATATAT
>CAMLKS010000386.1 GCA_946480675.1 uncultured Bacteroidota bacterium | reverse complement strand
TGCATTAGAAGTAAGTCCCAGTACGATAGCCCAGCTACCTTCAAACTGAAGGAAAGGCGCTACACTGTCTTTACCCATATAGGGTGCTACCGTTACGCTATCGAAAGGATACGTATGGAAGAAAGTGCGGGCGTATTGCTCTGCTGTATTGCCTATATCGCCACGCTTGGCATCTGCAATGGTAAAGATATCTTTCGGGATATAATCGAGCGTCTTGGCCATGCTCAGCCAGCCCTTGATGCCCTGTGCCTCGTAAAAGGCCGTGTTTATTTTATACGCAACTGTATAGTCTTTAGTACCATCGATAATCGCTTTGTTGAATTCGAATACCGGGTCTTCTTCAGAAAAAAGATGTTTGGGTATTTTTTCTGTATCCGTATCCAATCCTACACATAAAAGAGATTTTTTCTTCTTTATCTCACTAACAAGTTGCGCGCGATCCATATATCTTAAATTATTGGGCGGTAAAATTACATTATTTGTATTTGCCTATCTTATCATCAATAGCCAGGTCTTTAGCAAAAGAGCGGTGCAGCTTCATATTTATCAGCATCGCATCGGCACCGGCAGCATGGCAGGCATCTTGTATATCTGTTATCAATTGCATTACCTGCTCGTACGGGCCCTCTATTACCGTTTCAAAAGGGCATACTACATAGTGCAGGCCCGATACCTTAATGCGCTCTATAGCAGCATCTACTATAGCATAGGCTTCCGGTTGCGGCAGGTGCAATGGTAGTACTTGTATGGCAAGATTGACTTGATGACTCATATATGTAACTGTGTTTGGGTGCAAAGTAAAAGCTAAAAATGCTTAAGTGCCTATAGATAATTAGTTTTTGTGCCTAAATGAATACCTGTACTTTTGCAATTCGGAAAACAACATTCATATGAAAAAACTTTCACTTCTTCTGTTCGCTGCGGCGCTGAGCACAAGCGTATTTGCACAAGACCTGAAATTGCCTGCATTGAGCCCCAATGCTAAAATTTCTCAAGACTTCTCTACTTCGAGCATTGAGATCACTTACAGCCGTCCATCTATGCGTGGCCGTAAAATATTTGGTGAGCTGGTGGCTTATGGCAATGTATGGCGCACGGGTGCCAACTCTGCTACCAAAGTAAAATTTGGTGAAGATGTAACCATAGGCGGCCAACCAGTAAAAGCAGGCGAGTATGCTATATACACCATACCCGGCGCTACAGAGTGGGAAATCATCCTGAACAAAGGCCTGGGCAACTGGGGTACTGCAGGTTATGACAAAGCAGACGATGTAGCACGTTTTAAAGTAGCACCTAAAGCACTGGATAAAAACGTGAATACTTTCACAATGAATATCGGCAACATCACTTTCAACAGCTGCAAACTGGAAATGATGTGGGAGAAAACTAAAGTTATCATCCCTGTAAAAGCTAATAACGAAGAACGCCTGAGCGCTTCTATCGATAAAGCTATCAACAACCCGAACATTCCTTACTTCCAGGCAGCTAATTACTACTACGAAACAGACCAACACCTGGATAAAGCTATGACCTATGTTGACAAGGCGCTGGAATCAAACCCTAAAGCCTTCTGGATGTGGAGCCTGAAAGCACGCATAGCACAAAAACAAAATAACAAAGCAGTAGCTATTGAAGCTGCTCAAAAATCGATGGATGCTGCAAAAGGTTCAGCCTTTGAAGCGGAGTATGTAAACAACATGACCCGCATCATCAATTCTTATAACAAAAAATCATAAGTTTTTAAGTGCTATAAACAGATGTAATACGCTGTTAGTAGTTCTTTACTTAATTTCAGCCCACGGTGCCCACACCGTGGGCTATTTTATTTTCCTTACTTTATGAAAAAACTATTACTGTCGCTGGCCTTAGCGGGCTGCGTTTATAACATATCTGCACAACAGGTGCGCCCTGCTACATCTACACAGATATACCACGAAATATCGCAACTGAAGAACCTGGCCAATGTGCTATACCTGGCCGCTCACCCCGATGATGAGAATACGCGCTTGCTGGCGTGGCTGGTGAATGACCAGCATATCAACACCGCTTACCTATCGCTGACGCGTGGTGATGGCGGACAAAACATACTGGGCACCGAACAAGGTGCAGCACTGGGACTGATACGTACCCATGAACTGCTGGAAGCACGCAAACTAGATGGTGCCGGGCAATACTTTAGCCGTGCTATAGATTTTGGCTTTTCAAAGAACTACGACGAAACCTTTAAGCACTGGGATAAGGACAGGCTAACGGGCGATGTGGTATGGATATACCGCAAGTTTCGCCCCGATGTGGTGATATGCCGCTTTCCGCCGAATGCCAATGCGGGGCACGGGCAGCATGCCGCATCGGCCATACTGGCTGAAGAAGCTTACAAAGTGAGTGGCGATAAATCGAAATACCCTGAGCAACTGCAATACTATAAGGCATGGCAGCCTAAGCGTGTGCTGTTCAACTCTTTCCGCTTTGGCGACAGGAACACCACATCGGAAGACCAATTTAAACTGGCGGTAGGACAATACAGTGCCGGTATAGGTATGGGCTATGGTGAGCTGGCAGGCATCAGCCGCAGTATACACCGCAGCCAGGGTGCCGGTACGCCCAGCACGCCGGGCATACAAACAGAATATTTCAAACTGGTAGCTGGCGATAGTTTATCTGCATCTTTATTCGATGGTATAGATATAACATGGGGACGTGTGGACAGACCTGAGATAGGTGATAAAATAGAGCAGATACTGAAACGCTACCAATTCAACACCCCCGAGAAAAGCCTGCCTGCTTTGCTGGAACTGCGCAAGGAAATAGAAACTGTAAAGAATAAATACTGGCGCACCCAAAAGCTGCAAGAGCTGGACCAGGTAATACTACACTGCAGCGGGCTGATGCTGGAAGCTTATACAGCGCAGGCGGAAGCTACACGCGGCAGCAAATTGCCATTTACATTGCGTGTTATATCTCGTTCTGGCGTACCCGTGCAAATATCGAATATACAATGGCCGGATGCAGATAGC